>NZ_JAMXXS010000017.1:0-60270 GCF_024129595.1 Acinetobacter lwoffii
AGTCGTTTAAATTCCCCATCATTAAATCGAGTTAAATTTTCATATTTCATGGGGCTAGTATAAACAATTTTTTACTTTCGCAAGAGATCTATTTTATTATTGCGTTAGCACAAACAACAAAAAGGATATTGCTATCCTTTTTGTCAATTCATTTTATATCAGGGCGTGTTGTGTTATTGCTGTACTTCCGCCAGATGACGTTCAGTCACGGCCTGTTCATATAACAGCTGTTCTTTTTCTTTATGTTCGACAGAGAAGCGGATCATCAACACACAACTTGCAGCAATCACCACCAAGCTACCCAGTACCATCAAAGTGGTTTGAATATCCAATATGCCTTTTAACAGGAAACCTGCAGCTACCGCGCCGACATTGCCACCTGCTCCAATAATACCGGCCACACCACCCAAGGCATCACGGTCGATAAAGGGTACCAGTGCATAGGTTGCACCACATGCCATATGAGTAAACAAGGCAAAGATGGTCATTGCCATGATCGCCAAGGTCGCGCTATTCATTTGCGAAAACAGAATAAGAAATAGACCTTCCAGCATGATCAAAGCAAACAGGACTTTGGTTCGGCCATCCAGACCTTTTCGAATCGCGACTTTGTCTGAAACAATGCCACCCAAGGCACGGGCAAACAATGCCAGTAAACCAAAAATCCCGGCAGCCATGCCTGCCTCTTTTAGGCCAAACTGGAAGTTGTCGACAAAGTACAAGGCAATAATATTATGGATGAAAATTTCAATACCAAAACAGGCTGCATAAGCTCCAAATAGAATCCAGACACGGTAGTTACGTGCGGCATGCATCAAGATTGCAAGGCCGCCTTTTTTATCGCTACCAACAGAAATACCTTCAGCACGGAGTTCTTTAAAATTGCCTTGTGGACAGTCTTGGGTGAATTTCCAGTACAGTACACCGACAATGATCATCAGAATACCCGGAACCAGAAGTGCAATTCTCCATCCCATTGCCTGTTCTACACCGAACATCACCAAAGCAGCCAGCATTAAAGGCATCAGGGCTTGAGTCGCACCGCCACCGGCATTCCCCCAACCTGCTGTAGTTGCATTTGCCGTTCCCACCACATTTGGCGCAAACATGATACTGGTATGATATTGAGTAATCACGAAGCTGGCACCGATGGCGCCAATCAATAAACGGAAAAACAAGAAAGATTCATAACTGTTGGCCGACGCCACACCAAACACCGGAATACTGCCAATAATCAGTAAGGCGGTATAGGTTTTACGCGGACCGTATTTATCACACAACGGCCCCACGATCAGACGCACCAGAATTGTAATCGCGACTGCGGCAATATTGATATTGGCGATCTGCTCTTTGGTCAGGCTGAATTCACCGGCAATCACTGGCATTAACGGTGCACAGGCAAACCACGCAAAGAAACAGACAAAAAAAGCGAGCCAACTCATATGGAAGGCCCGCATCGCTGAACTACTGAAGTTAAATAGACTTATTTTTGTTGCTTTATTGAGACTTGTATTTGAAGACATAGCCATTTCCTTACCAGAACTGAACGTATTTAAGTCACTGTGATGCACCAGGCATATCAGTAACGATCAGAACGGACGTCATTGGCCGTCATACAAATGTAGAGTCTTCTTTGACTTTAATTAGATATATGCATAGGTCATGCCAGATTATTTTTAACATAAAATAAACTATTCTTTTATATAAAATAATTTTTATTTCACTTTCAAATTTAGACTTTTCTTTCTTAAAAATAGAGAGAAAAATAGATATCTTCTGAGAAATTATGAGCAAAACAGCGATAGGATGACCTGCCCGGAGTCATTGCTGGTTTAAATCGGTGCAGGGCTGGATCAAATAATTTTTCCCTTTTCAAAATGCAGCAGTTGTGCCTGTAAATACGCCACTTCATCTACATGATGAGTCACATAAATCATGGGTAAATCTGTTTGATGAATCACAATTTTCAGAAAAGGTAAAATCTGGTTTTTCAGCTTTTGATCCAGTCCATTTAAAGGCTCATCCAAAAGTAATAGGTCGGGAGAAGATAAAAGTGCACGACCGATAGAAACGCGCTGTGCCTGTCCACCAGAAAGCTGATGCGCCCGATGCCGAAGTAGTGGCTTTAATTCGAGTAACTCCACAATGTCTTCAAACGTAAATTTCTGCTGACCTTTATTTTTTATATTTAGCTGTTCTGCATATTTCAAATTCTGCATGACATTCAGATGCGGAAACAGTAGGGCTTGCTGAAAAATCAGGGCAATTTTTCTTTGATGAACAGGAATATTCAGTTTCTGCTGATGATCAAATAATATTTTTTGCTGAAAATGAATAAAGCCTTGTGATGGTTTTAATAGCCCTACAATATTTTTTAAAAAGGTGCTTTTCCCACTTCCTGAGGCTCCCACAATACCAATCAATTGTGTCTGCATATCCAGACTGGCCTGTAGCTGGAAATTTGCGTAATTAAACTGAAAATCACACTTCAGCATCTTAAGCCTCCAATTTACGTTGATACTTCTGCATGATCCAGTAATTTGCAATCAAGGCTGAAAAAGCCAGAATCAGAGATAAAATGACCAAACGCATAGCCATACTTTCTCCATCAGGCTGTTGTAACAGGCTATAAATGGCGATGGGAATGGTACGGGTTTCTTCTGGAATATTGCCAACAAAGGTAATCGTGGCACCAAATTCTCCCAGACTGCGGCTGAAACATAAAATGCTGCCGATTAAAATTCCAGGCAAAGCCAGAGGCAGGCTAATGCTACAGAATACCCGCCATGGTGTGGCGCCCAAAGATCCTGCCACCTGTTCTAACTGCCGGTTGATCATTTGAAAAGACAAGCGAATTGGTTGAACCATTAAAGGAAATGCCACAATCATTGCTGCCAGTACCGCACCTTTCCAGTTAAATATCAGCTGAATTCCCCATTTATGTAGATATTGCCCCAGCATACCCTGATGACCAAATAGCAGGAGCAGAAGATAGCCCAGTACTACCGGCGGTAGCACCATAGGCATCTGCAATATTGCCTCTACGAGAAATTTGGCCCTGAATTCATAACGCGCCAGTAACCATGCTACGGCGGTAGCAAATGGCAGACACACCGCTGTGGCAAAGCCCGCTACTTTGGCTGAAAGCGCTAAGGCACTCAGTTCTTCTGGTGTAAGCATGAGCAGTTAGCCTACCTTAAGCTTAAAACCATATTTCTGGAAAATCTGCCTGGCCCTTGGACTCGTCTGGATAAATTCAGAAAATTGGACTGCTGCCTGATTTTTCTGGCCCTGCCGGGTTAAAGCGATTGGATACACAATCGGACGATGTGTACTGGCTGGAAATACTCCTGAAATTTTAACTTTTTTACTCATCAAGGCATCAGTTCTATACACAATGCCGACCTGACATTCGCCACGTTCTACAAATGCGAGAGTTGAACGGACGCTATCTGTACCGACAATTCTGCCCCGAAGCGGATTCAACCAGCCCAACCGGGTTAAGCTTTGCTGGGCATATTTCCCGGCAGGCACCGATTCCATTTGTCCTGTACATAAATAACCCTGAAAGGCTTTAGCAAAATTAAAGTCGGCTGACATTTTAAAATGATTTTTTTTCTGAATAGGACTAATCAATACAAGTTCATTCAAGAGCAAAGGTCGAATCTGACCGATCGAAATTTTTTGTTTTTTAAGTAAATTATGCATCCATTCAAGATCTGCAGAAAAAAAGATATCACTCTCAGCTCCCGCTGCAATTTGTTTCGCCAATACCGAAGACGCAGCAAAAACCGGAACGATCTGGATGTCCTGATGCCGTTGCTCATATAGTCTGGAAATATCAGTAATCGCATTGGTCAGGCTGGCTGCGGCATATATTTTAACTGTTTCGGCATACAGCATGGGGCTAGTCAACAGCACGCCAGTGAGTAGAACTTTGAATAAATCCATCTTTCTCATTCTATGTGATTCGAATATTGAGAATTGCGACAGGCATTTCAAATCAGTAAACCCTGTACCACATGCCCAGCCTGGATTTCTGTTCCGGCCGGAATACGTACCAGACAATTGGCCTGCATCAGATTACTCAACATATGCGACTGCTGTTTCGCCAGGCTTTTGAGCTTTAAAGTACCCTGATCAAATTCTGCAGCCATTCTTAAAAAACGTTCACGTGCATCCGCTTTCAAATCATGTGTCATTACCGCACTAAGCCATGCAGGTGACTGCTTTTGCCCTTGTAAGGCATTCAGTAAAGTTGTCGTATAGATTTGCATCCCGACATACACAGCAGCCGGATTTCCCGGCAAACCCAAGAGATAACAGTAACCTTGATCATCTCGACGATACTTGGCAAATAACATCGGTTTTCCGGGCTTCTGCTTCACTTTCCAGAAAATCTGCTCAAAACCCTGCTCCAGGGCAACAGGACGAATGAAATCATAATCACCCACCGAAACCCCGCCTGTGGTCAATATGAAGTCGTATTGGTTTTTAAGACGATGTATTAACGTTTGCAGCTCATACTCATTATCTGAAACATGCAGAATATCTACGTTTTGACCCTGTGATTGAAACCAGGCCTGAATCAGTGGAGCATTGGCGTCAAAGATTTTTCCGGAATTCAGGTCTTCAATGCTGGAAGCGACTTCATCTCCAGTAATCACAACAGCAATTTTAGGATAACGATAGACTGAAACCTGCTTTACACCTGCCATACTCAAAGCTGCAATTGCACCTACATGCAGTTTTTGACCTGCATCTGCCAGACGCTGCCCTTGTGCGATTTCCTCGCCTGCATCACGTATATCCGTATGAGGCTTTAGGTCTGTTGTAATAATGATTTGATTGGCATGGCATTTGACAATTTCCTGACGGGCGACCGTTGTAGTTCCTGCTGGAATCCTGGCACCGGTAAAAATCCGGACCGCCTGACCTGGCCGCAGTTCAATTTCAGTACTTTGCCCTGCCCGAATCTCTCCAATGAGTTCAAAAGTGCTGTGAGCACTAACATTTTCTGGACTGCAAAGCGCATAGCCATCTACAGCACTTTGTGAAAACAGCGGCAATGGTATGGCCGAATCAATCGCCTCTGCCAGATAGCGATTCAGAGCCCGAGCAAGCGGCAGGCTTTCAGCTACCAAGATATGCGTCTGCTCAAGTAACATCTGCAGTGCCTGATCAACAGAAATCAGTCCCGGTTCAGCACCGCAGGCTGAATGTGATAGTGCCTGATTCATTGATAGCCCCCCGCATGTGGGATATTTTTTTGCACATCAAACAAGTGCACCAAAGCCGGAAGTACCGCGATCAGAGATTCTTTCGCACCCTGACGACTTCCCGGTAGGGTCATCACCAGACTGTTCTCAATATAGCCAGCCACGCCACGACTTAATGCTGCATAAGGGGTACGTTTTTGCCCAAAACTACGTGAAGCTTCCATTAAACCGGGAATTTCCCGTTGCAGCAAAGGTTGTAGGGTTTCGACGGTCAGGTCTTTAGGACCTAAGCCAGTACCGCCCACAGTTAGAATCAGCGGATACTGATTTTTCTGCTGTTCAATCAGGGTCAAGAGCTGTTCTGGGCTATCGGGAATAACCTGATAACTAATAGAATCAAAATTGGCTTCTTTTAAAATTTCCATTACGTTTTGTCCGGCAGTGTCCGGCTTTTTGCCTGCTGCAACCGTATCGGACAGCACAATAACCGAAGCGGACAGACTCTCTTTAAGTACGCGGGTAAAATGCGATTTTCCACCTTTTTTCTGCTGCAATCTGCATTGATCCAACGACAAATCTTCCGGTTCACAATGCGGTTTCAGCATGTCATACAGGGTCAGACCGGCCAGACTGACTGCGGTCAAAGCTTCCATTTCCACACCAGTGGGTCCAATGGTTTCCACGGTAGCAATAATTTCGACATGCGCTTCAAACAGTTCATATTCCACATCGGCACGATAAATCGGCAATGGATGGCAGAGTGGAATCAGCTCATCGGTCCGTTTGGCACCCAGAATGCCGGCAATGCGTGCTGTTTTCAGGGCATCCCCTTTTTCAGTATTGCCATTACGCAGCAACTCAATGCAATGTGGCGGTGCATGCAGGATTCCAGTGGCAATTGCTGTACGATAACTTTCTGCTTTCATCCCTACATTTTTCATGATTCATCCCGGACTAATTTAAAAATCTGTTTAAAGTGATTTATGTTATGGGTTCTCATTGGACGCATTTAATTAGATGGTGATTGGCAAGCATGTGGTGCTACATGGTGATGGTGACATTGCACATCTTTTGCAGGATGAGAGTGATCCGTTTCAGGTCCATGATCTTTTCGGATACAACAGCCTTCGACATATTGACTGCTACCATCCATATAAAATTCTTCTTTCCAGACCGGAACTTCATGCTTCACCCGTTCCACAGCTTCCTCACAGGCAGCAAAGGCCTCACGACGATGGGCCGCATAAGCCATAGCAATGATGGCTGTTTCTCCAATCCCCAACTCACCAATCCGATGCACCACCCGCACATAAGACACCTGGTATTTGATCTGGATCTGCTGTTCAATTTCACGAATCATTTTTTCAGCCACAGGCGCATAGGCGGTATATTTCAGGGCACGCACAGCTTTCCCCTGATGATGGTTACGTACTGTTCCGACAAAGATGCCGATTCCACCACATTCCGGAAAATACTGAATACCATCAAAATCCTCCATCCTGAAAGCAGTCTGCTGGATTCGGGCAAATTGTTTTAATGGTTTGAGTTGCATCTCAGCCTCCTGCTACCGGTGATAACAGCACCAGCGTACTGTCACGATTTAAAACATTCTGTCTGGAAATAATGTCTTCACCGATTGCACAGGCGCAGCGTTCCAGCATGGGCTGTATATCAGGATAAATGGATAGCAACTGGTTCAGGACTGCAGAAACCTGAATTTCAGACTCGCATTGCAAACTCAAATCTGCGGGGATTTGGCGTTCAATCGCACCGAAGGCTTCTATTTTGATATGAATTAATTTTTGCTGAGTGAGTGACATATTTATCCTCCAATGCTGTGCATGCTGATTTTTCGGATCGGCTTTTGTATTGGTGATTGCTGGATCGCATGGAAACCGGCTTCTTTATGCCAGATATAAGCGTGAAGCTTGTGCTGGAATGTCTGTGTGGCGAAATGATCCAGCGCCAGTTGTTCGATATCTGCCTTAAGGTTCAGGCCTTGTCTGGCAAATAAACAGTTATAAAATTCGCCTTGGGCATTGAGGCGTAGACGATCACAATCACCGCAAAATGAATGGGTAATGGTGGAAATAATCCCCAAAGGCTGCCCATTGACCAGATAGCCACGGGCTGGATTGGCGCCTTGTCCTTGAGATACCCGGACATCAAATTCGGTTTTCAGTTGATCCAATATGTCCTGCTCACTGATGACATCAGACGGATTCCATTTCTGATCGCCATCGAGGGGCATAAACTCAATAAAACGCAGTTCTACAGCCTGATACTGTGCCCATTTTACGAGAGGAATAATCTGATTGTCATTGATGCCTTTGATGAGCACACTATTTATCTTGACGGACAACCCTGCCTGCTGCGCGGCAGAAATACCTTGAAGTACAGGCTGTAACTGTTTTTGGGTCAGTTGCTGAAACTGCTTTGGATCAAGACTGTCCAGACTGATATTCAGGTCGTCCAGTCCTGCCTGTTTAAGCGCTTGAGCATAATCTTTTAAATAATGGCCATTGCTGGTCATGGAAATACGTTTAAGACCAAAGGCTTTCAGCGTCTGTAAGCGGGCAATAAAATGAACGATGCCTTGGCGCATCAACGGTTCGCCCCCCGTCACCCGGATCTGCTCAATCCCGTGTCGCACCATAAACTCGCAAAAAGCATACAGGGCTTCAAAACTGAGCAAATCTTTTTTATTCATCCATTCCGGATGTTCAGGCATGCAATAGCTGCATTTGAAATTACAGCGGTCAGTCACTGATATTCGCAACTTACGTTTCTGGCGTCCAAACTGATCCTGAAAGATACTGCGAGATGCTAAAACTTTCATGCTGTTCATTGCTGCGGTCCATGATGAGATCTGCACGGTTATTTAACAGTCTTGATTTACTGCCCTATTTCTTCACAATGAATGAGCAATAAGTGTTCCAACTTTGCACAAATTTATTTTTAAATAATATTAATGGATAATATTTGTTCTTTTTTAGTCCGAAAGTTTGCTCGAAAAATAAAAAAAGCAATATTTTGGTGAGCCAGAATATGATAATTCGGCTTTTAGCATTGTAAACGCTATAGAAAGTTAAGCTGTTGATGCTGCTGTAGCTCATCAAATGAATTAATGCTGTGGAAAAACAGGGCACGATTTTTAAAACTTGCCCGCTGCATGTGCATGTCAGCAAAACAGCGTTTTAAACTGCGCTGATCCTGTTCAAGATGTTGTATAAGAGTGGGTAAGCTGCTGCGCTTCATCAGACAGAATGGAAACAATGCTTTTTCATTGATTTCAACTACCGCCACTTCAGATAAAGGATGTCGTTGCAGGGCTTGATGTAAACGTGAAATGACTTTTTTGGGAATATAGGTCACATCACAGGGTACGAACAGCACATAATCAGATTGTACATGTGACCAGGCACTCTTCATGCCCATCAATGGTCCCTGAAAACCGGGTTCATCGTCCTGATAAAAGTCGATCGAAGGAATCATCCGTTTATAAATGGAATGATCTCGATGGCTATTGACCCAGACTTTGCTTGCCCGGGACTTCAACTGCTGATGAATTTTAATGAGCTGGATTTCATCATCAAATTTGTGCAGCAATTTATTGATGCCATTCATGCGCCGCGCTAAACCTCCGGCCAGGATCACCACGTCAGTTTCCGGATAAGACACCGTTTTCATCACTTTTCTTTTCATTCTATGCACTCCGTCTGGCAGGCCTTAATCAGGCCTCTAATTTCTGGCAAACATGAACCGCAATTTCCTCCGGCTTTTAGACATGCAGTCACTTGTTTTTCATGCGTGATATTTTTATCTTTAATAGTTTGAATAATTCGGTTCTTACCGACCTTAAAACAGCTACAGACCAATGCCCCTTCACTATTTCCCATCGACATGGCCTGACCTGCCAGCAATGCTTTACGATGCAATGCACTCAGACGTTCACGCTTAAACAGACCAGCCACCCAGTCACGATCTGGCAATAGCGCCACCGGTGCGATATAAAAACTGGCAATTAACTGGCCATCCTGAAGCACCACACTATGACTGATATGCGCCGTTTGATCTTCGAGATTCAGCCATTCAAAGCTTTCATCATCAAAGGCTAACAGGCTCTTGATCTGCCCGGTGATGTCAGAAAACCTGCGCCGGTCTGCCAGTTCATACCGGATGGCCTGAGTGGTTTGAATTTTGCTCCACCACACCGTATTTTCAATCATGGTCTGGATCTGCTGCTCAAAGCCTTCCCGTACATACAGCACGCCCTGCCACTGAATATAAAATGGCTGGATCATCACCGGAGTATGCTTAAACTCTGGCTCGCCGGAAATCGGGTCAACCACCGGATTCACCACTTTGCCAATCCGCGCATCGGACGCAAACTGGTCGTTCCAGTGAATCGGTGCAAAAATCTGGCCACGTCGCATATTTTGTGAAAATTGCACACGGAGTACACAACTTCCCCAAGCCGATTTCACCTCGACCAGCTCGGCATCTTTCAGGCCATATTTTAGCGCATCGTGCGGATGCAGCTCACAATAAGGCTCGGCACGATGCTGGGATAAACTGGCAGATAATCCGGTACGGCTCATGGTGTGCCATTGATCGCGAATGCGTCCGGTATTCAAGATCAGAGGATATTCAGCAGAAATAGCATGTACCGGATCGGCTGCAACTGTTGGCACCAATCTGGCTTTGCCATCTGCATGGCTAAACTGGCCTTGACTAAATAGTTGACTCACCTGATGGTCTTCTTGTTTATCCCAGACCGGCCACTGGGCTGGTGTCAGATTCTGATATTCCGCAAAACCGAGATGAGTTAAACCTTGCAGGTTGAAATAGCGAAAATTGGGTGTATCTGCGCGTTGCGAAAGTGAACTATTCTGATAGGCAGATAAACGGGCGTGTTCCAGAAAAATGTCATGGCTATTGCTAAAGTCAAAACCGCGAAAACCTAAGACCTGAGCCACCCGAGAAATGGCCCACCAGTCTGCTTTGGCTTCACCCGGAGCCGGCAAAAAAGCCTTTTGCCGGGAAATACGGCGCTCCGAATTGGTGACTGTGCCATCTTTTTCGCCCCAACCCAATGCCGGTAACAGTACATCGGCATATTGCGTGGTATCGGTGTCGAGACAAATATCGGAAACGACCACAAATTCACACTTCTCCAGAGCGCGTTTAACCTGATCTGCATCGGGCAAACTCACGATCGGATTGGTGGCCATAATCCAGATGGCCTTGATTTTCCCGCTTTCCACCGCTTTAAATAAATCTACCGCTTTTAATCCGGGCTGCCGGGCGATGACCGGGCTTTGCCAGAAATCCTGCACCAGTTGCTGATGCTGCGGATTATCCAAATCCAGATGACTGGCCAGCATATTGGCCAGCCCACCGACTTCCCGTCCGCCCATCGCATTCGGTTGTCCGGTCATGGAAAAAGGTGCCGAACCGGGTTTGCCTATTTTTCCTGTCAATAAATGACAGTTGATAATGCTATTGGCCTTGTCTACGCCTTGGGAGGATTGGTTTACGCCCATGGAAAACAGGCTCATAATTTTTTCGGTCTGGGCAAATTTTTGAAAAAATAAGATTAATTTTTCAATAGCAATACCGGTACGTCTTGCCACGCTTTCAATCGATGACTCTGTCGAGCTGCTGGCAAGCGCCTGCTCCAGACCTTGAGTATGTTGGGTAACAAAATCCAGATCGGCATGACTATTTTGCTGAAGATACTGCAACAAGCCATTAAACAGCGCGACATCCTGACCTGGTAAAATCGGCAAGTGTAAGTCTGCCGCTTCACAGGTTGCGGTAAAGCGGGGATCAATCACCACCACGAATAAATCCCGCTCTTCTTTGACTTTCATGATGCGCTGATAAAGCACCGGATGGCACCAGGCAGTATTGGAACCGACCAGAATCACCATTTCTGTCTGCTCAAAATCTGTGTAGCTGGCCGGTACCAGGTCTTCGCCGAAAGCCCGTTTATGTGCCGCCACAGCAGAAGACATGCACAGTCTTGAATTGGTATCAATATTGGCAGTACCCAGATAGCCCTTTACAAACTTGTTCACCACATAATAGTCTTCAGTCAAAAGCTGGCCGGAGACATAAAAGGCGATGCTGTCGCGTCCATACTGATCAATACATTGCTGAAATTTACTGGCAATACTTGAAATGGCATGATCCCAAGTGCTTATTTGCCGCTGTTCTTTTCGACCTGTCATCGGATGCAGAAGCCGGGTTTTTAGACTAAGTGTATCGGCAAGATGACTGCCTTTAATACATAACTTGCCCAAGTTCGCCGGATGCTGAACATCGCCTTCAATCTGAACCTTTTCACCCATCGAGGTATGGGTTACGTCCGCGATGACACCACAGCCTACTCCACAATAAGGACAGGTCGTCTGAGTAGTTTTTATTTGGGATTCAGTAGAGCTATGTAGTTCCATAACCGGAATACTATTCATTGCTGCTGTGCTCCTTAATCATCCAAATTCACGTGTTTCACCAAATCTCTGATATCTAGCTTTTACAGGTTTGATTTAAATATTTTCTATATCTCAAAAGTTTTAATCCTCCCCAACCCTCCTTTAATAAAGGAGAGGAAATTCGCCTCTTTTTCAAAGAGGGGTTGGGGCAGATTGATCTGATTACCCTGCCTTTTTTAATGCAAAATCCCGACCAAAAAGCAGTTTACTGCGGATATTACTAATTGGTGTCTGGTCTGCAATCAGTTCTGCATACCAAGCCCCATCTTCGGTATCGCCAAATAGCACAGCACCAATGACCTTGTCTTGCTGGATGATGATCCGTTTATAAATCTGACGTTTTTCATCATTCAGCACGATATCTTCAAAATCATCCTGAGGTTCAAAATTTCCGGCCGAGAAGACATCACACCCGCTGACCTTCAGTTGGGTCGGAACAGTCGGTGCCTTAAAGGTCAGTCGGCCATGTTCAGCCAGATGCGTCGCGCAGATAAAGGCCTGTCCCCATAGTGGTTCAACCAGTCCAAAGGTCTGGCCACGATGCTCAATGCATTCACCCACTGCATAAATACTCGGGTCATAGGTTTGCATGGTGTCATTCACCAGCACCCCACGATTGCAGCGCAGACCAGCCTGTTCAGCCAGACTTTTATTTGGTCGAATCCCGACGGCGAAGACCACCAAATCGGCATCCAGCATTGTCCCGTCTTTTAGTCGCAGTTGAGTCACGTGACCATCAATACCGAGCAGCTCTTCGGTGTTGGCTTCAGTAATGATCCGGATACCTTTATCTTCAATTGATTTTTTCAGCATTTGACTGGCTTTCATATCCAGTTGACGATCCATAATACGGTCCATCAGATGCAGCACAGTTACATTCATCCCCTGCTGCTTCAGTCCATAAGCTGCTTCTAGACCCAGCAACCCACCTCCAATCACGACGGCATTTTGCTTAGTTTTGCAGTAATCCAGCATGCGGTTAACATCCTGAATATCCCGGAAGCTAATCACGCCTTCAAGTTCAGCACCCGGAATAGGTGGCATGAAGGGTTTGGAACCAGTGGCGAGAATCAGACGATCATAAGCAACGACTTCGCCTTTTTGGGTGTGGACCTGTTTACGCGAACGGTCGATAGCGATGGCAGCATCCCCAGCAATGAATCGAATGCCTTTTTCAGCATACCAGTCGGCTGAATGCAGCATAATTTCGGCAAAGCTTTTCTCACCAGACAATACCGGTGACAACATGATGCGGTTGTAATTGCCCCATGGCTCTTCCCCAATCACGGTAATGTCATAACGATCTAGCGCCATATCCAGCAAGTCTTCCAGACAACGCATACCCGCCAGCCCATTCCCGATCAGTACCAGTTTTAAACGCTCTGTGTTTTGACCATTACTGGAAATATAAGTTTTTTGTGGAGTCGGACTCACCAGAACTTTGCCATTTTCAATTCGGGTTGGAAATACCAGTAATTTCTGCTCTTGTTCTTCCAGACAACGGCCGGTCACCAGACTGAAATGCTGCTTGTAAATTGGGGATGCGACTACACGCTCACCTTGCAGATCACCCAGAATGCCACGTGCCATGACATTGGCCAGACTAAATGGATCTTGATTGCTGAGTGCATACACCCGCTGTTCCTGACCCACGCGAAAAATTGCAATCTGCTGATCTTCAATCAGGGCTGCCACACCGGTATTCGGGGTAATCTCATCCAGATTGCAGACTTCGTACCAGTTCAGTTCGTTCATGTCTTTTAAAATTGTCATTTTCATTCTCCCTGACTGTGGTATTTAGGCTTCAACCACTGGAATACGGTTTAAATCACGTTCAGCTTCTGTCTTTGGACGAATCTGGCCACGTACAGGCGTAAACTGAATATTCGGGTCATTCTGCTCAGCTGCTTTGGCATTGATAAAAGTCTTAAAGCGTTTGCGTACTTCAGGATCTTCAATCGCAGTGCGCCATTCATCCTGATAAGTGCCAATCACATGCTGCATACGGCTTTCCAGTTCAGCGGCAATGCCGAGCGAATCATGCACAATGACATCTTTCAGATAGTCCAGCCCACCTTCCATATTGTCACGCCACACACTGGTGCGCTGCAGACGGTCTGCTGTCTGGATATAGAACATAAAGAAGCGGTCGATATATTTGATGAGTGTGGGAGTATCCAGATCCGAGGCGAGCAGTTCAGCATGGCGCGGTTTCATGCCGCCATTTCCGCATACATATAGATTCCAGCCTTTTTCCGTGGCAATGACACCGACATCCTTGCTCTGTGCTTCTGCACATTCACGGGTACAGCCGGATACTGCCATTTTGGTTTTATGTGGTGAACGCAGGCCTTTATAACGATTCTCCAGAAAAATCGCCAAGCCGACAGAATCATCGACTCCAAAACGGCACCAGGTACTACCCACGCAAGATTTCACCGTACGTAAGGATTTGCCGTAGGCATGTCCAGATTCGAAACCGGCATTGATCAGTTTTTCCCAGATTTCAGGCAGTTGATGTACCTGCGCACCAAACATGTCAATTCGTTGTCCGCCCGTGATTTTGGTATATAGACCATAATCTTTGGCGATCTGACCAATCGTGATCAAGCCATCTGGGGTAATCTCGCCGCCTGCCACACGTGGCACAATCGAATAGGAACCATCTTTCTGGATATTGCCGAGGTAGTAGTCGTTGCTATCCTGCAAACCAGCATGACTTGGTTTCAGCACAAAATCATTCCAGCAGGATGCCAGAATATTGGCTACAGTCGGTTTGCAGATATCACAGCCCATGCCGTGCCCATGTTGCTGAATCAGGTCAGAGAATGTCTTGATTTCATGCACACGTACCAGGTGATACAGTTCCTGACGTGAATAGGCAAAATGTTCACACAGGTGATTGTTCACCGTGACACCCTGACGCTGTAATTCAGATTTGAGAACCTGCGTCACCAATGGCGCACAGCCACCGCACGCCGTTGCAGCCTGGGTGCATTTTTTCAGTGCACCCAATGAAGTTGCACCGCCATCAATGGCTGAACAGATATCAGCTTTGGAAACGTTATTACAGGAACAGATGGTCGCACTGTCAGGCAATAAATCGATGCCACTACCACCCGATTTGGAAGTTGACTGATCAAAGCCCGGCATAATCAGGCTTTCCGGTTGCTCCGGTACAGCCAGACCATTCAGCATCATTTGTAAAAGATCGCTATATTCTTTGGCACAGCCCACCAGCACCGCGCCCAGCAGCTTGGTCTTGTCTGCTGACACCACGATTTTTTTATAAACCTGCGCCGCTTCATCAGCATAGAAATAGCTCAAGGCACCTGGGGACATGGCGTGTGCATCACCAATAGAGGCAACATCCACCCCCATCAGTTTAAGTTTGGTGCTCATGTCTGCACCAGCGAATGCATGACTTTCTTGTCCTAGTACGTGTTTCGCCGCGATACGGGCCATGTCATAGCCCGGTGCAACCAGACCATAAATTTTATTATCCCAAAGTGCACATTCACCAATGGCATAAATGTCCGGATGTGAGGTCTGACAATAATCATTAATGATGATGCCGCCACGCTCACCAATCAGTAAGCCGCTCTGGCGCGCCAGTTCATCACGCGGACGAATCCCAGCCGAGAACAGGATGATATCGGTTTCAAGTACCGAACCATCTCCGAACTTCATTACATGCTGAGTGCTGTCACCATCTTCAATACTCGACGTGGCCTTTTGAGTATGTACCTTGACACCAAGGTCTTCAATTTTAGAGCGCAATACCCGGCCGCCCAGATCATCAATCTGCACCGCCATCAGACGCGGAGCAAATTCTACGACATGGGTTTCCAGATTCAGATCCCGCAGAGCTTTCGCTGCTTCCAGCCCTAGCAAGCCGCCGCCAATCACTACGCCAGTTTTTGCATTCAGGCTAGCTGCACGAATGGCATCCAGATCTTCAATAGTACGATAAACAAAGCAATTCTGACGATCATTGCCCGGGATTGGGGGTACAAAGGCATAAGAGCCGGTAGCGAGAATCAACTTGTCAAAACTCAGCACATCACCCTGGCTGGTGGTGACGGTTTTATTGAGCTGATCAATTTCAATTGCTTTGGTATTAAGACGCAAATCAATGCCATAGGCATCGGCAAAATCACTACGACACAGACTCAGATCCTTAACCGACTTGCCGCTGAAATATTCGGTCAAATGTACCCGGTCATAAGCTAAATGTGGCTCTTCTGCCAAAATGGTCAGTTCTACCTCATCACCGGCCTGTTCCAGTACAGATTCGATGAATTTATGCCCCACCATGCCATGCCCAATCATGAGAATTTTCATATCTGCACTCCAACTATTGTTTTTTTAAAGATGATAAAAAGCCACATATCACGTCTAGGCATTGATATGTCTGCTGATTGAATATGTTGTAAATACCGCAACCCAGCACTTTGTAATGCTGGCGGAAGGGTTGAAACGCTTGTGCGTTTTGTATTGCTGAACAACTGACCATGTCATTTATCCTGTGCTGAACGAAATACCAATCACACTCCTTGAAAGTGCAATTACGATCAGAACGGACATCGTTGGCCGTTGTTAGTATTGAAAGTCATCTTTGACGATTTAATAAATGCAGAAATCGTGCCAACTTTTCCAATAAGAAAACGCCTTATTTCAGGCAGATGATCTACCTAAACGCTTCATTTTGATCAGCCATCAGCTGAAATCCCTAAAGCTATGCACTAAATTGAACAGAAAAATAGAATTTTATGCACCAATTTAATGGCATGTTTTTTGCTTTACTCCTGCTTGAATATTCCTTAGGCCTTACTTGAAAATATTCCATGTCCAAATTACGAATTGCTCTTATTGATGATGATCTGGAGCGCGCCCAATTCATCCAGGAATCCTTACTTTCACATGATTTTCAGGTGGTGGCCTGTTTAATCCTGAATGACCTGAATATGGTACATGTTAAGGGTATTCATGCAGATGTGATCCTGCTGAATATGGATCATCCGCATCGGGATATTATTGAAAGCTGTGTCAGCCAATATGAACTTCCGACCGTGCTGTTTACCCAGAACTCCAATAAAGACACCATCAAAAGTGCGATTGATGCCGGAATCACGGCTTATATTGTCGATGGTATTGATCCCACCAAACTAGAAAGCATTCTGGAAATTTCAATTGAACAGTTTCGCAAGCATAAAAAGCTGCTGAACGATTTAAAAGAAACCCAGGACAAGCTGATTGACCGTAAAGATATCGATAAAGCCAAAGCCCTGCTCATCCAGCTGCATGCCTTAACGGAAGAACAAGCCTTTGCTTTATTGCGTAAAAATGCCATGAGTCACCGGATTACCATTGGTGAAATGGCCAGACGCTTACTGGATGCACAGAAGCTGTTACTGGGCCAATAAGGAAAAGCATATGTCCACATTAGAAAAACCTGAACTCAATATTGGCTATATTCCTTTACTTGATTGTGTTGCCATTCTCTGGGCTGAAAAACAGGGGTATTTTGCCGAGCAAGGATTAACCATCAATTTAATCCGCGAAGCCTCATGGTCAAGTTTGCGTGAC
The DNA here is from genome assembly GCF_024129595.1 of Acinetobacter lwoffii. Lineage (GTDB taxonomy): Bacteria > Pseudomonadota > Gammaproteobacteria > Pseudomonadales > Moraxellaceae > Acinetobacter > Acinetobacter lwoffii_O. Next base: position 17,309 of record NZ_JAMXXS010000017.1, read on the forward strand.
CGTCTGGCCTATGGCTTTCTGGATACTGCACATTGCCTGTCTGCCATGTTGCCCGCTGCTGCCCTGGGCACAGACCAGTTACAGGTGGCTTTACAAACCCCTCTAGTACTGAGTGTGAATCAGGCTTTTATTAGTCTGCGCCAAGATCTGTGTTATGAACTCGGCATCCAGCCTGAGGATGATGAACAGATTACCTCAAAGAAACTTGTACTGGCTTTACAACAGAATCATTCCATCAATCTGGCCTATGTTTATAAATATTCGATTCATCATTACTGTTTAAAAGAATGGCTGGCACTGACTGATCCACAACTGGCCAAGAATATCCAGCTGATGACCTCTCCACCGCCTTCTATGGTAAAAGGAATCGCAGAACAGGTATTTGATGGGTTTTGCGTGGGAGAACCCTGGAATATTCAGGCCAAACTTGAAGGCTATAGCTTTATTGTCGCTGCCAGCCAGAATGTCATTCCAAAAGTTGCCGATAAAGTCTTGGCCATGACCCAGGAATGGGCAGAACAGCATCCATTTACCGTAGAGGCAGTGGTCAAGGCTGTACAAAAAGCGCAGGATGATTTAAAGCAGCGCAGCGATTTATCAGACGTATGGAACATGCTGGTGGATTATCAGATTATTCAGTTTGAATGTTCCGCCCAGCGGCATGTCTATGACTTTTACAAAATCAAGAATATTATCCGGAATTTTGTTGGAGAAAGTGCCAAACCGAAAGTCGATGATTTTATCTGGCTTCTGCAGCAGATGCAGAAATGGGAAGATATTGAAATGACCGCAGCCGAGAAAAAACAGATTGCGCAGCAGTGCATCTATAGCTTGCAAAACCAGCATGCAGACATTATTGGCTAAATGATGTTACTGAAAAAAGAGACCTGATTTTTCGGGTCTTTTTTATTGAGTTTATTTTCCAGAAAATGATTAAAAATCTCTGCATTCTGATCTAACTTCTTGAATATGATTAAAAGTTGTCTGCTAATTTTTTCTATAAAAATAAGCCATTTTAAGAGTCATTTCAGGATTTGGGATGAAATGGCATCCATTTTGCTTATTCAGTATTACGTTTTATAAAATTTGTAATATTGAGGGGCAACACTATGAGTTACGTTGCACGTGAACTCAGTCAAAGAAATAAGTTACTGTTTGGCTTGGGGTCTTTTTTAATACCAATTCTGATTTGGTGTGCAGTCAGCTATTTGCCATTTATCTGGCATCCACAAGTCCAGATTACTGATTCTGGTAGTGTTGCCTATTTACAGGTCGAGAGTCGTATTGATAAAGACCAGTTTTTTTCTGCTGCGCAGTCTGCGGTAGATCAGGGTCTGGCTCCGCCGCAGGGTATTCTGGTCAACCCGATTTATCTGCCTGCACCACATGAAGTTGCGATTGCACTGGTCACGGCGTTTACCACGGAGCCTACCCAAGCCAATGCACCCTGGTTTCATGAAAGTCTGTGGCACAGTATCAAGTTGGTCTTTACCGCGTTCTTTATTTCTTCCTTGGTTGGTATTCCACTCGGTATTTTATGCGGATTTTCAAATAAAATTTCCCAGCTGACCGAACCCTTTGTTGAGTTTTTCCGCTATTTACCTGCTCCCGCCTTTGGTGCACTGGCAGTGGCAATTCTCGGAATTAATGATGCACCCAAAATTGCCATTATTGTGATAGGAACCCTGTTCCAGCAAATCCTGATCATTGCCAATACCACACGTCTGGTGGATCGCAGCCTGATTGAAGCCGGTTTTACTCTGGGCACCAATAAACTGAAAAGCTTGTTGCATGTGGTGATTCCAGCGGCCCTGCCTGAAATTTACCGCAATCTGCGTGTGCTGCTGGGTTGGGCATGGACTTACCTGATCGTAGCAGAACTGATCGGCAGTACCTCCGGGATTACCTGGTTCATTACCCAGCAAGCCCGCTATCAAAACTTTGATAATGTCTTTGCCGCGATCCTGATTATCGGTGTGATTGGCCTGCTTTGTGATGTGATCTTGATGAAACTGGGACAACGCTTATTTAAATGGAAACCGGGAGCCAACTGATGCAAAACACTGAATTTAATACCCGCGAATACTTTGACAAGATTTATAGCCGTCCGGTGATTCTGGAAGCAAAGCAACTGACACAAAAATTCAGTCATGGCAAAACCGAGCGTACGGTCTTAAATGCACTCAATTTGAAAATTCACAAGCGGGAGTTCATCTGTGTGATTGGGCCTTCCGGTTGCGGCAAGTCAACCTTTAGCCGTGTAGTTGCCGGCCTGGATCCTTATAGCAGTGGTGAGATTCTCGTGGATGGCCAGCCAATTACCGGCCCAAGTCCGGAGCGTGGCATGGTGTTTCAGGGCTATACCCTGTTTCCATGGAAAACTGTCAAGGAAAATGTCATGTTTGGTCCGCGCATGAAAGGCCAAAGTAGTGCAGCAGCAGAAGCACAGGCACGTGAATGGATCAATATCATTGGTCTGGAAAAGTATGAAAACCAGTATCCGCATGAGTTGTCTGGCGGGATGAAACAGCGTGTCGCGATTGCCCGAGCTTTGGTCAATGAACCGAAAATCCTGTTGATGGATGAACCCTTTGGGGCACTTGATCCACATACGCGGCAAAAAATGCAGCGTCACCTGATGGACCTATGGCAAAACATTGATATCACCATTATTTTTGTGACCCACGATATGGATGAAGCCATTTTACTGGCCGACCGTATTGTGGCGCTGAAAGCCAATCCGGGTGAAATCAAGGAAATTATCGAAGTTGATCTACCTCGTCCACGCCATCCAGACGTCATGCTTAGTCCTGAATTTAAACAGTTAAGACAACGTGTCGATTATCTGGTGCATGCTGAAGAAGATGAACTGGATCCGGCACTGGCAGAACTGCCGGTCATTCCGCGTATGACCAAGGTCAGCAGCAATAAATAATCTTATCCAAAATGCCTTTGGGACGACCCGAAGGTTTTAATCGCTGTGTTGGACGACCAACATTAGAGGTGATTATCATGCAAGCGCAATATGTACTCCCACTGGTTGATATTTCAAAATTACAAAGTCCGGATTTAGCCGATCGTATTGAAGTTGCTCATGCTCTGGATCATGCCTGTAAAGAAGTCGGATTTCTTTATCTGCAAGGTAGCCAGTTTAATTCTGATTACGCCAAAGCCCTGATTGAAATGGCCCAGTCCTATTTTTCTCAGGATCTGGACACCAAAATGCAGCACTATATTGGCAAATCAAAAAACCATAGTGGCTATGTGCCGATTGGCGAAGAACAGTTTGCCGGCAACAGTTATGATTTAAAAGAAGCCTATGATGTCAATTATGATTATCAGGGGGTAAGAAAAGACTGTCCTTTACTTGGGCCCACCTTATGGCCAGACCATCCGGATTTCAAGTCTATTGTCAGCCAATACTATAGTCATCTGCGTGAGATCAGCCGGCAGATTTTTTCTGCCTTTGCACTGGCGTTGGGCGTTCGTGAGGACTTTTTTGAAAGCAAAATTACTGATGCACCAAGTCAGCTACGCTTGATTCATTATCCCTATAATCCGGAAGTGCAAGATGCCGAAGGCATTGGCGCACATACCGATTACGAATGCTTTACCTTGCTGTTACCAACCGCGCCCGGCTTACAGGTTTTAAATAAAACCGGCGAATGGATCGATATTCCACTGATTGAAAATACCCTGGTGATGAATATCGGTGACATGATGGAAATTCTGTCGAATGGTAAATATCTCGCCACCAAACACCGCGTGAAAAAGGTCTCGGAAGAACGTTATTCATTCCCGCTGTTTTGCGCCTGCAATTATGACACCGTGATTGAACCGGTGATTCACACTGAAAATTCCAAATATTCTGCCCTGATCGGGGGCGAACATCTGTTTAATCAGACCGCCCAGACCTTTCAATATTTAAAACAGCGCGTTGCTAGCGGTGAACTGATCTTAAAAAATGCTGTACCACTTTCCTCTTTTGGACTTGAAGAACAGACGGAGACAGCATCATGAATCTGTTTGAAGTGATTAAGACTTTAAAGCCCACTATCCCTCAGCCAGAGATTATTCCGGGCTTTTTATACGGTGCTTTCCGGCGTAAAAGTATCAGTTTTTATAATGGCCTGACTGATGAGAATACCGTTGTGTACTGGTTTCAGTCGCGCAGTTTTACCATTGATCTTCGTCTAAAAAGCCAGACGGGAACTGCTGTTCAGGAACGCCAAGGCTGGATTGGCAATACGCTTTGGGATAGCGCCAGCCAGCTCTTGTCCTGGGAAGTGAAAGACTACGCCAATTATCAGAATCATGTGCAATGGCCGGAACCAGCCCGGTTACATGCCGTTGGCAACTGTATTCTGGAATTTTCTCCAAATAATGTCTATGTCGAAGACTGGCGCCAGCAGGTACAGCACGGTTTATTTTTAGGCCTGCGGCTTCAGTCTGCGCTTGATGTTCAATCTGGTCAGAAACTGGAAATGGATGGTGGCCTGATTATTTGTGGCGATCATATTGGCTATGCCCTGACGCGTTTGCCTGAAGTGCAAAGTGCAGTCGCTCAAATGGACTTGAAAGCTGTCGATCCGACCGTGTTTGCCTTGGTGGAAAGTTTTGAAGTTTCTATCGGGACTGATGGTCAAGCTAAAACTTACAGCACTCGCAGCAGTGAAACAGGCAAAACCTTTAACCTGGAAAATTTTGAAGTTCTCAATGAAAGCAGTCTGGTTCAGCATGTCATTTTAGATGACCGTGAAATTGACCTGATTTTTGAGCTGGATATATACCAGCCGGATTATGAGTTTCAATACAGGACGCCAACGACTACAGAAGCTGAAAGCTGGCTCAAGTCAGAACAAGAACATCTGATGCATCATGCAAAACGGGTGTTTTAGGGAGAAATATGTCTTTTTTATATCTGTCGATTGCCATTATTGCAGAAGTCATTGCAACTTCTGCATTGAAGGCCTCCAATGGTTTTAGCGTGCTCTGGCCTTCACTTGCCACCATTGCCGGTTATGCCGTTGCCCTGTTTTTCCTGTCACTGACCATGAAAACCATTCCGATGGGCATTGCCTATGCAATCTGGTCTGGTGCCGGTATTATTCTGATTTCAACGGTTGGCCTCTTGGTGTTTAAACAGCAACTGGATCTTCCCGCGCTGATCGGTCTGGCGTTTATGATCATTGGCATTATTTTTATCAATGTCTTTTCCAAAAGTACGCAGCTTTAATTTTTTAATATTCATCTGACTAATAAAAAATCCCCAATCTGGGGATTTTTTATTAGTTTAGAATACCTTCCAGAATGAGGCGGCATGCTCTATTTGAGTTCTTGCACCAGCGTTGGAACAATCACGCCATCCACATTCATTTCAGTCGTATAAATGCCGTTGGCTACATTGAACTTGTTCACATGATAGCTGGAACCATAGATCGAGTCGAAACCATCACCTTTGGTAAAGACTTTCTTGTTGGCGGCCAGATCCAGTAAATGTGTGCCATCAATGAACTGCATATAGGTCTTCGCATCGACACCAACCCGCTTGGACATGATCTGTGCAGCGTCTTCTCGAGTCGCCGGGTCATTGATATATTTGACAGTTTTATCCCAAACCTGAATCACCTTTTTCCATTGCTCTTTATTGGCTTCCAGATGGGCAGGATTCACGGTCAAGGTATCGTAGATTAACCCCGGCTTGTCTTTAGAGGTAAAAATAATCTTGGAACCGGCCACCGCAGATAAAGCCTGATTTGCTACTGGCTGCCATACCGCAATTGCATCAATATCGGGAGTAGCAAAAACCTGTGGCAATTCATTGGTCATGGTATTGACCAGTTTGACCTCATTCAGGCCAACTTTGGCATCATCCAGTGCAGTGGACAGTAACAAGTGATCGACCAGACCTTTTTCAGTGGCTACGGTTTTACCGCGCAGATCCTGAATCGAATTAATGCCATTCTTGGCAATAATCACGTCATTTCCAGCTGAATAATCGGTCGCCATGATCATCACGCCCTTGGTCCCGCCAGAGCCAGTGACCAGATTATCACCATTAGTGACCATGACCGCATCCAGCTGGTTGGCAGCAAAAGCTGAAAGTGAGGCTGAATAGTCAAACCATTTAAAATCAGCATTGACTCCAGCTTCCTCTAACCAGCCTTTTTCAATCGCAACTTGCCACGCAACCCAACCCGGCCAGTCGCTATAACCAATCCGGATGGGTTGAGTATTTACAGTACCTTCAGCCTTGGCATTTGGTTCAGGTACTTTAGCGGTATTGTCACAACCGCTTAAAAGGATTGCAGACAGTACGGAAACTGACATCAGTGCTTTTTTGATCATTTTGCGACTTCCCCTATGCATTCACATTTAAATTTGGTATTTGAAAGTTGTTTAGATTTCATAAATTCACGCCAGCCACCGAAATGACTAATATCTGTTGCATCCTCAAGTGCATAGCCTTCACAGATAAAGCCTTTGACCCAAGTACCATCAATCAGCTGGACATTGCCGATCCCCAAAGGTGCCGGAACTTCTGCAACAATGTCTCCGAACAGTGCACGCGGAATGTCCCAGACTTCGACTTCAATTGAACAACCTTTCGCGTTGTATTGGAGGCCGGGTTTTGGTGGTGTGGTATTTTTTAAAGCATAGAGTTTGTAATGCGAAGCAGTCCGGGTCTGCTTGATCAGGGTGCCACTGCATGTGGTCAGCTGAAAGTTCAGCGGCATTCTACTTAGATGTGCACCGACGACAGCCAGTTTGACGCTGTGATCCGATGAGATTTCAGTTGTTTTTTCATAGCTAAGTTCAGAGGTGCCTAGCTTTAACTGGCTCGATTGCTGCCATTTTTGCCCGAATTTGGCCAGTGCTTCATCCATCCAGGCTGGCGCAATAAAGGTCACACCCGTTGGAAGACCATCAGCACGAATGCTATTTGGTAGCGCCAAAGCCGAAAGATCGGCAAAATTGACAAAATTGGTATAAGCGCCCATGTGGCTGTTTTTTACCAGAGGATCGGCTTCTACTTCTGCAATGCGATAAATGGTGGGTGCAGTAGGCACCATCAAGGCATCATAATCTGCCAGTGTATTTTGAATAACACGGCTCAGGTGGGCACGTTCATATTCATCCTGCATGACATCGACCGCATTGAACCGGTCTGCCTGCGCAATAATCTGGCCAATGACCGGATGGGTCTGCTCGCGTTGTACCATTTTTTCCACGGCACTAGTACGTTCAGCCACCCAAGAGCGGTTGTAAAGTGCAGTCGCCAGTTGCTGAAATGGAGCAAAATCAATCGGCTCAACCGTATAACCCAAGCTTTGTACACGTGCGATCGCCAGCTGGAATGCTTTTTCAGTTTCAGCATCGCCATAAAATTCCAGTGTATCCGGAATGGCAATTTTCCCTTTTGAAAATTGGCTCGGTACATTCTGAGGATGCATTCTGGAATAATCATCACTGGCATCATAGCCCTGCATGACTTGCGCCACCTGCCAGGCATCATCCACCGTTAAGGCAAAAATCGAAATCACATCGATGGTGCGACAAGCCGGAATCAGGCCTGTAGTCGAGAACCAGCCTTTGGTCGGTTTGAGTCCTACAATGTTATTGTGTCCTGCAGGTACACGTCCTGAACCTGCAGTATCTGTACCCAGTGAAAATGGCACTAATCCGTTTGCGACGATTACGCTGGAACCTGAACTCGAACCGCCACTGATATATTCAGGATTAAAGCTGTTCTTCACCGCGCCGTATGGGGAGCGCACACCGACCAGACCTGTCGCAAACTGGTCCAGATTGGTTTTACCCACGACAATCGCGCCGGCAGCTTTTAATTTGGCTACTGCGGTTGCATCGGAAGTTGCCAGATAAGCTACCTCTTTACATGCTGCTGTGGTATAGAACCCTGCAACATCAATATTGTCCTTGACTGCAAATGGCACCCCATAAAGTGGCAAGCTTTCAATATCTGCACCAGTCAATGCATCAATTTGTGCCTGTAATTGTGCTGCTGTTGCAATTGAAATCCAGGCATGATCGTCATTATTCAATCCGGCAACATACTCAATCAGGTCACTAAGCTGGATATTGTTATTCTGGTAGGCGTGTTGCCAGTCCTGTACAGTCCATAAGTTGTGCACAGCTGTTCTCCTTAAGTGTGTTCGGTATTTTGTGGAATGGGTGGCATGACGGCATCCATCAGTTCGAGATGCCCTTTAATCACGCCTTTCAGTGCAATAAATTGTTCGCTAATTTCTTTCAGATCACTGCTCGCGCCCTGCATCAGCATGACTTGCAGAATTTTTTCATCATCCAGCTGGATATGAAGCGAATTGATCACTTGTGCCAGATACTGCTGCTGCAGATCGACCAGCTGACTGCGCAGCGGTTTCAAGCTGACGTCATAGAGCAAGGTAAGCGTGCCAACCATGACTTCATCGCGAATCACCAGATCATCAATCAGGTGACGGTTAATCATGTCGACAATGGCCTGCGAGCGGCTTTCATAGTGCTGCTCGACAATTTTTTGATCCATCGCATGTAGCGTTGTTTCTGGCACGGTAATACTGATCCGTGCCAATTTTTGTTTAGGCACGATGTTGATCCTTGGGTTGATATTGGGAAGACTGTTTAATGTGAAAGCCTGCACGTACGCTGAGCAGCTCAACCAGAAAGTGAAGCCATGGATGCATTTTTTTATTTGATGTCGGATTGTTCATGTGCATCTCCTAGGGATATTACAAAACCAGAATTTCGTATTACTTAGGAAAATGCAGAAAGCGTGCCAATTTTTAGTTATTTGGATGAGGTAAATAAACTTGCTTAAAAGGGCGAAAAAAAGCCCCATAACATTGAAATGGGGCTTGTTCTAAAGCAAAAGTAAGTTTTGTATTTCACCGGTTTATTCCATTTTGATTGCTCATGTCCTTGCTATTCTTTTTATACATGAATGGTTAACCGATGTTTGTGATTATGAGTGATCAAGTGTATTGCTCTCCTCTATTTATGTTGTATATAAATAAATGCATTAAGCGTGCCACAATATACAAATAGAATAAATTTAAGCAGAATGCGTGGGAAATTAATTACATACGTAAAAAGAGGCAAAACAAGAATGATTTATTTTTTAAGAATGCCTAAAAAATATGCCATTTTGCACCATTGGGGTTCGAGTGTGCATCAAAGTGTGGCTGAGTGATTCAGACCGTTATCTATCTAAGTGTTATTCTTCTAAAATAAAGACCAACTAGATTTGATCAATCACTATTTTATAACTCATTTGAAAAGTGATGAATTACTGCTAAATTAGCTCCCATATTTGGGGGCATTTTTATGACAGAAAAATTATATTATTGGGCCGAAAATTTAGAAAATTACAGTTCTAATAATGATATTGAATACGATGAAATTATTGAAATAAAAAGACTGAATTTTTTTATTGGTAAAAATAATGCGGGTAAAAGTAAATTTCTACGTACATTATTTAAAATGAGAGGTGGTCAATATTTGTATAATTCTACTCAATTTAGAAAATTAAAATCTTTCCATAAAAAAATAGTCTCAAATAAATTTGATCCCCGTTATGAAGAATTTATTAATCTTATGAACGATACTCTCACTGTGCAAAGCTATACTACCGCTTCTCTTGCATTTAAGTCTGTAATGCATTCCTTATATGAAAATGGATTATTAAATCAAATATATTCAAATAACAATATTGATATAGCATTAGATTTATTTCATCAAGAAACAACTAATATTCATAAAATATTTTCAAATATGAAATTCTACATCCCTATTTTAAGAGGTATGCGCCCTGTCACTGAAATAGAAAATAAACAGCCATATATCGAACGTGCTCAAAAAGATTATTTCCCAAATAAAGACAAATTTGATTCTAAAAATATTATTACAGGTGAATGCTTATACCATGAACTTCAAATTCACTTGTTAGGTAAACCAAAACAGCGTGAGTTAATAAAAAATTATGAAGAAAAATTAAGTCAGTATTTTTTTGACAATGAACCCATCACGCTCATTCCATTCATAGGTAAAGATGATAACGGTCATGTCAATGATGTTGTACATATTAAAATTGGAGAAGATGATCAGTTTCCAATTCATAGATTAGGCGATGGTCTTCAGCAAGCAATCATTTTGACATACGAAGCATTTATTAAAAAAGAAGAAATACATGCTTTCTTCATAGAAGAGCCTGAACTACATATGCACGCAGGTATGGTTCGTCAACTGATGAACTTCTACCTAAACGAAACACCTCATTATTATTTCTTTACAACTCATTCCAACCATTTACTTGATATGGCGGATGAGTCTGACCAAGTCATGATTCAGAAGTTTATAAAACAGCCTAAAGAAGAAGACCCTACTAAATTTGATTTTAAAATTTATCGTTGTGACAGAGATCGCGACTTACTTGCTTCATTAGGTGTGCGTCCTTCTTCTGTTTATTTGGCTAACTGTACGATTTGGGTCGAAGGCATTACAGATCGACTATATATCACTAAATATATGGAAAAATATTTAGCAGAATTAGAAGAATCGAATGAAAATCTTTATAAAAAATACCGTCGCTTTATGCCGAACTATCACTATACGTTTGTAGAGTATGCAGGTAGTAATTTAGTTCATTGGTGCTTTAGCGACGATTACGCAGATCAATTAGAAGATAAAGGGCTGAGTGCTAAAGCAGTCGCAAGTGAAATGCTACTCATAGCTGATGGCGATATTCATAATAAAGCAGATCGAGTGCATGTTCTAAAAAGTGAGTTGAAAAAAGATAATTATTTAATTTTAGAGTGTAAGGAAACAGAAAACACTCTGCCTAAAGAAGTAATTATTAGGGTGGCTCATAAAAAATTTAGCAAAATGAAAAACAAAACTAAGCAAGGATTTACTATAGAAAATTTAGATTCAATCACTGCATCTGATTACTTTGATCATAAAGATTATGGAATAGGTAAACTATTAGACGACCAAATGCGAAATACTAGAACATCCACTGACAAAACGGCATTTGCTGATGGTAAAGGTGTAGGTACGATCAAATACAAATTAGACTTCTGCCGTGAAATCATCAAAGATTTCGATGAAAAACCTGATTGGGAACTTACACCAAAAGCCAAAGCGTTATGTGAACGAATATTTAAGCATATCGAAAAATGTAATTCTTAAATCTCCCCTAACCCCTCTTTAATAAAGAGGGGAAATTCCCTCCTTTGAAAAAGGAGGGTTAGGGAGGATTCTTTAAGCCACTGGCGCCAACGTAAACAATACCTGCCCCGTTTTTACCGTCTGCCCTTTTTCAATGGTAATTGCATCCACACGCATACGCTCAGGTGCAATAATTGGTATCTCAATCTTCATCGCTTCAATCACAGCTAAGGTTGCACCTTCTTCCACAATATCCCCCGACTGACATTCAATTTTCCAAATTGAACCCGGCATATGCGATTCCACCGCACAACCACCATCAGGGATTTCAACACCTTCAGCATCATCTACAGCATCCAGACTTTCAGAGACATATTCCGCAAGACCTGCTTCATGCCAGCGACGGCGCTCTGCATCAAAGTTGGCTTGTTGCACCGCTTTAAATGCCGAAATAGATTCTTGGTTTTCAGTTAAGAAGTCGTTGTATTCTTTTAGATTCAATACACCATCTTCAATGCGTAATTTTAAACGCCCTGCTTTAAAGTCCTCACGCATTTGCATGAGTTCCGCTTCAGACACTTCATAAAACTTAATTTGGTCAAAGAAGCGCAGTAACCACGGCATACCTTGCTCAAAATCAGGGTTTTTACGGTAGCGTGACCACATTTGCGAAGTACGACCGACAAACTGATAGCCACCCGGACCTTCCATACCGTAGACACACATATACGCACCGCCAATACCCACAGCATTTTCAGGTGTCCATGTCCGTGCAGGGTTATATTTGGTGGTGACCAAACGCTGGCGCGGATCAAGTGGCGTTGCCACAGGCGCACCCAAGTACACATCGCCCAAGCCCATGACCAAATAACTGGCGTTATAGACCACATCTTTCACAGCTTGTTTGTCTTTTAAGCCATTAATACGACGGATAAACTCGATATTGTCAGGACACCACGGTGCATCAGGTCGCACAGTTTGCATATAGCGTTCTGTTGCGAGTTGGGTTTGTGAATCTTCCCACGCAAGCGGTAAATACACGGTGCGTGATGGCACTTGCATCTCGGTCACATCAGGCAGTTGTTCTTCTGCGACTTGAAGCATACGCAATAAATCAATTTGATCGAGCTGAGTCGAATCAAAATGAATTTGCAGTGAACGAATACCCGGTGTCAGGTCAATAATGCCTTGAATATTTTGATCTTTGACCCATTGCATCAGCGCATGAATACGGAAACGTAGGTTTAAATCTAAAACCAATTCGCCATATTCAACGAGCATATAGTTATTGCCCGCAGGGCGATACACCACATCAGGAGTGCCATTTTGACCTTTTAACGTATCTAAAATGGCAGATTTTAAGGTGCTGATTTCGGGATAGAACGATTCATCAAAGGTCACCGCTTGTGTATCTTGAGCAGTTAATTGCGCATGATATTTTTCATTGAGTAATTTCGCTTGATGGTAGCTGACAGGCAAAAATTTGACTTTATCGCCTGCTTTGAGCTGACCGAGTTTCCATAGTTCAGAGTTGATCACCACCGCAGGACAAACAAAACCACCAAGGCTTGGACCATCTGGCCCTAAGATAATTGGCATATCACCCGTAAAGTCGATCGCACCAATCGCATAGGCATTGTCATGAATATTGGATGGATGCAGACCTGCTTCGCCACCGTCCTGACGTGCCCATTCTGGTTTAGGACCAATCAAACGGATACCCGTACGGCTGGAGTTAAAGTGAATTTCAAATTCGTTAGCAAAGAAAATATCAATGTCGTTTTTGGTAAAGAAATCAGGCGCACCATGTGGACCATACATCACCGCAATTTCCCAAGTATTGGAGAATGTCGGGATTTGATTTTCACTTAATGCATTCACTTCATCGGATGTAAATGCCGTGATTGGAAGCATATCGCCAATCAGCAAGTTACGCCCTGCATGACCGCCAAACTGACCTAGGGTAAAGGTCGCTTGTGAGCCTAAGTATTCAGGCACATTCAGACCGCCTTTAATGCCAATGTAAGTACGGCAACCTGTAGCGATCTTGCCACATTTTAAAATTTGACCTTTGCGCACATTCACGGTTTGCCACATTGGCACAGACACACCATCCAACGTCGATGGCATATCACCACCTGCCAATACAATTTGACTATCACAATGGAATTTTAAGCTTGGGCCTTGCAAGGTACATTCGAGCCCTGCGGTATTTGGTGCATTGCCTAACAGTTGGTTCGCAACATTTAAAGACAGCGGATCAATCGCACCTGATGGCGGTACGCCGACATCCCAATAGCCCAAACGGCCTGTGACATCTTGCACGGCGGTTTGAATGCCCGCTTGTAGCACTTCAATTTTTTGAGTTTTCCACTCAAAGGTATTTAAAAAACGTGTGGTTTGCGTACCGGCTTTAAAGACATTGCAGTCGATAATGTTTTGTAGATATTCAAGGTTGGTTTCAATGCCCGCCACTTGGGTTTTAGCGAGCGTAACTGTCATGGCTTGAATTGCAGAATCACGATCATCCGCAGTCACAATAATTTTGGCAATCATCGGGTCATAGAAAGATGAGACGTTTGAACCTGTTTCTACCCAAGTTTCATTACGCGCGTTGGCATCGAACTCAACATGCGTCAAAAGTCCTGCACTTGGTTGGAAGTTTTTGATTGGATCTTCGGCATAAAGACGCACTTGAATTGAATGTCCTTGTGACTCAAGTTTTGATGTTGGTGCAACCCAATCGCCACTGCCTAAAGTCACCATCCATTCCACAAGATCGACACCAAAGACTTGTTCAGTAACGCCATGTTCCACTTGTAGACGGGTATTCACTTCCAAAAAGTAGAATTCTTGCGTGTCAGTATCCATCACAAATTCAACCGTACCAGCCGAGCGGTAATTCACTGACTGCATCAATTGAATCGCAACGTTTTGGATATAAGCACGTTGTTCATCTGTAATGTGTGGTGCAGGTGTTTCCTCAATCACTTTTTGGTTACGACGTTGCACCGAACAATCACGCTCGCCTAAAGCTAAAACTAAGCCATTGCCATCACCAAAGATTTGCACTTCGATATGACGCGCATTTTGCACAAATTTCTCGAGGTACAAGCCTGCATCTTTAAAGTTCGCTTGCGCTAAATACGACACGGTTGTGTAAGCATCTTTCAGCTCCTCCGCATTCCACACCAAACGCATGCCAATACCACCACCACCTGCGGTACTTTTCAGCATCACAGGATAGCCAATACGCTCAGCCTCAAGCAGGGCTTCAGCTTCATCAGCCAATAATTGGCTACCTGGCAATAACGGTACATTGGCTTGAATCGCCAATTCACGTGCAGTGTGTTTCAGACCAAATGCTTTCATTTGCTCGGCATTTGGGCCCAAGAACACAATGCCTTGTGCTTCACAGAGATTACAGAATTCGGCATTTTCAGACAGGAATCCATAGCCCGGATGAATCGCTTGCGCACCGGTATATTTGGCCACTTCTAAGATTTTATCGACATTCAGATAGCTTTGGCTTGCAGGTGCATCACCAATAAAGACCGCTTCATCAGCTAAAGTCACATGCAAGGAATCACGATCTGCTTCCGAATACACCGCAACCGATTGGATGCCTAATTTTTTAAGGGTACGGATGACACGACAAGCAATTGCACCACGGTTGGCGATGAGAACTTTATTAAACCCATATTTTAAAGTCATAGTCTTATACCTCGCCTTCACGGACAATCAGTTGAATTTTTGTTGGGTTATAGGCATTACATGGGTTATTTAGTTGTGGGCAGTTTGAGATCAACACAATCAAATCCATCTCAGCTTTAATTTCCACATATTTGCCCGGTGCAGAAATCCCATCATCAAATTTCAGGTGACCATCTGAAGTTACAGGTACATTCATAAAAAAATTAATATTTGGACCGATATGGCGCACATTCAGACCATGCTTTTTCGCAATCGGATGTTGTGACAATGTAATCATGAAATTGTTACGGCAACTGTGCATTGGGTATTTATCATGCGCATAACGGACTGTGTTACTTTCACATGAACATGCACCGCCTAAAGTGTCGTGACGACCACAGTTATCATCATGAATGGTGGCGATTTTATTACCAAAGTTGGTATATAAGCTTGTGCCTTTCTCTAAATAAATTTGACGATTCATCGCCAAAGTATCAGTTGCGCTATAACGCTCTTCTGGGTTTGAAGCGGAAATAAATAAAGTATCCACCGCTTGGTTGCCTTCAAGATCAACAATACGGAAATACTGGCCTTTTTTGACTTCACACATCCATGCTTCACCGGCAGGACAAACTTCGCTAAGTACTGATTTTTCTAGGTTTACGAGTGCAGTCATGATCATTCCCCTTAAGCAGTTAAAGCGTAGTAGCGGTTATTATTTTGAAACGCACGCTGATTTTGCGGGCATGAGTCACGGCAGACATCGGTGTCGCCTAAAGGCAGTGCTTTAAAGAGTGAGAGCTGAATATCGGCTGGTGCATATTCATTAGAATTGTCGAGTGCATGTGGTGCGCTGGATAAAAACACCAAACAATCCATTTCAAAGCGTAGTTCAATCACTTGATCGGTATTATCAGATACGACATAAGACAAGTTGCCGTTGTCATCCGGTGCAACTTTTGAAAATAGGTTTAAGCTACTACTAAGATCCGTCGCCGATAAGCCAAATTTGGTCATCTCTAAAAGCAAGCTGTCTTTACCGTTGCGGTACATGTCGTTACGCGCATCTTGGAAGCTTTGCTTGCCAAACTGTTGTTCGATTTGCTGTGCGGTACTTGGCGCACAAAAGGCATCATTCCAACCATGGTCATCTTTAACAATCGAGATCATCGCACGACCTAAATCAGACGCCAAAATGTGCCCTGTACTTAAAAATGCGCTGTGTTGACCTTTTAAGCTGTCTGGCATGTTATAGGCTTCAAGCTTATCTTCGCTATTCACACAAAACAGTGAAACATTGGCATTTGCGCCTAAAGATTTAAGTTGTAAAACTGCGCCACGCTGGATGCGTGCTGACCAGTGGTGTCCACCCGGTAAACGTTCAGTCCAGAGGACTTGATCTTCGTGATAAGTAGTTGTGCTCATATGCATCCATCCCAATCTTGTACGGTTTACCTCCCGGGCTTTTATCCCTCCGTGTAGCTTGAGCTTGAAACTTAAGCCGTGAACTCTCGGTCGCAGACCTACATGAATCTTCATGTATCGGAACCCTAGATCACTTTATGATTGAGTAGATAGATGCAAAGGACGTGCCAAACTGGTAATACTATTTTTTATATTCGTAATACTTTTTTTTGAGATGGAACTGATCACTTCAGGTGCAAGGCTCTGAAAAAGGCATCAAGATGTACCAAAATAAAAAAATCCCGGCTTGAACGGGGAGTTTAAAATCTAGAGATGAGAACTCAATCAAACTATTTAAGTTGTAGAGTTATTTACTTAAAATCTCATGCAGCATATTGCGTAACCATTGATGGCTGGTTTTATGATGACAGGACATATGCCAATACTGCTTTACGGAATAGGTCGGGAACGCAATTGGCGCATTAAAGATCTTGAGATTGCCACGTGATAACAGGACTTCACTCAAATAATAAGGCACGGTCGCAATCGCATCGGTTTCCTGCACTACCAGTCCGACTCCCAGATAACTTGGCAGACGCATCAGAATGTCACGCTTAAGTTCCAGATTCAGCAATTCATTTTCAATGTGGTAATGCCCCATCCCGGCATCAATATCGATATGGGTTTCACGTAAATACTCTTCGGTCGTGATGCAGTCACCCGTTAGTCGCGGATGGTCTTTCGCCGCGATCACCACATAATACTGTTCAAACAGTTTCTGCTGATAAAAGCCATTCTCCAGATTTGGCAAGAAGCCCAAAGCCAGATCAATCTCACCATTGGCCATTTGATAACTGGTTTCCGAGGTAATCGGACGCACATTCAGACGGATATGGGATGCATGCTGCTTCAGATACTGGGAAATTTTTGGCAATAACACCAGATGCGATACATCGGTCATCGCCAGTGTAAAGCGCTGCTGTGAAGTGACCTGATCAAAATTGATCGTAAAATTATTGATTGCTTCAACTTTGCTCAGTGCTTCGCTGACCAAGGGAAAGAGCTGTTTGGACAGATCCGTAGGTAGCATCTCATTGCCAATACGTAAAAATAAAGGATCACCATAATGCTGGCGAATTTTATTCAGCAGATTGCTCACCGCAGGCTGGCTCATATCTAAATGATCGGCTGCCTGAGATACGTTTTTAAATTTATAGACATAATAAAAAATACTGAGCAATTTACAGTCAAGTTCAAACACAGAAATACATTTCCTTTAACTTTCTCCTCATTCGGACAGGTCTTTCATCCGCATAAGTCTATTGAGGGTCAGATTAAAATATAACACTTCGCAACTATTTTCAGGATTAAACTCGCTGTAATTTTCCGAAAAAAATACTTTTACCAGATGAATAAATTCATTAAAAAGTATTCCAGTGCAAAATTTACAACCAGTTCGCTCAGGTCAGTTAAACATTTAAATCGTATGCGATATACTCAGCCCCACCGAATAAATGGTAAAAATACAGAGAAATCTTATATGTTTCAGGATAAAAAGCTGGTCTGTTTTGATCTAGATGGTACGTTGATTGATTCTGTAGGCATCTGGAATCAGGTCGATGCAGCCCTGATTGATGAGCTCTCCAACAGAAAAGTCGATTTACATGAGATTCAGCAACAGCGCGATCTTCAACTTACCGCCTTGAGACATATGTCAGATCCTTATCTGGAATATTGTGGATTTTTAAAAGAACAATACGGTTTTGAACCAGCTAAAGAAGAAGTAAAAAATCGTCGTTATAGTATTTCCCGACATTTTCTTGATTATATCGTCGAGTTAAAACCTCAGGCAGACCTCCTGATTCAGGCTTTAAAACAGCAACAGATATCACTGGCTTTGACCACCACCACCAGTTTATTCAATGTACAGCGCTATCAGGATAACAATCGAAATATTAACTCTAAAATCAGCTTTGATGAGGACTTTTCCTTGATTCTCACCCGTGAAAATGTCCAGAACATTAAACCTCATCCCGAAGTTTATCTGAATGTTTTGCAAGCCTTTAACCTTCGACCTGAGGAATGTCTAATTATTGAAGACTCTCTAGTCGGTGTAGAAGCAGCAAATCATGCGGGCATCGAGGTAGTGGGAATTTATGACCAGCACTCCGCTCATGAAATAGATTTGATCAAAGCCAAAGCAAATTATTATGTCGAAAATTTTGCTGAATTATTAAGTTCATTCAATAACAACATCCACTAAAAAAGATGCCATGAAGCATCCTTGTTCATGACATCTTGAATACTATTTGTGGCTTAAAAATCTTGCTGACTATTTGGCTTTTTTATAGATTGAGCCTGAACCAACCAGATTTCCGGTTTTCTCATCGATTGCAAAATCGACCATACCTGCACCTGCGTTCAACTGAAGCATGCCATTTTCGTTCACTGCAGCGGGCATTGGATTCTTTTTCTCGGTTTTACCGGTTTCCTTATCTTTGATCGTATTGGTAATCAGATAATTTTCACCATTTTTTGAAATAACCAGAATATTTTCAAGTTTTGGATTTTCCACGGTGTTTTTCCAGTTGCCCTGATAATCTGGTGCGGGTGCTTCAGTGGTGTTACAAGCAGTTAAAAGTACTAATAATGGAATTGCTGAAAAATATTTAAGATGTTTCAAAACTGAGACCTTAAGTGTAACGACGCGGCCATTATAGAGAGAAGCCCTTAGGGCTGAAGCAGGTTGTTGTAGGCAAAGCGTTTCAGTAGTACTGGATCTGTTTTGCTTTCGTCATTTTTTGAAATCTGTATCCATATTTTATTCATAACAGGATTATTCTAATGATATTAAATCTGATAAAACTTAAAAAAAATTCCTCAATAGACCATCCAAATCTATTGAGGAGTACCAAAATGGTGAATAAGTAAAGCTTAAAAATTATGACAATAGTTTCGCTTTAAAGTAGTTGAATACAGATTTGGCAGCATGGGTTTTTTCAACCACCTGCTCAGTCCAGTGATTCGGTAGAGAACATTTAGCCAGACCTACCCACACTGTAGAAAACTGTTTCATGAAGCTGGCTTCGTTATAGTGAATACCATATTCTGCACAGAGCGCTTTGATTTTTGGCGCAACCTGCGCATAGCGATTGGCGGGCATGTCCGGGAATAGATGATGCTCAATCTGATGACTCAAATTACCACTCAAGATATGTAGCCAAGTTGTTCCACTAAAATTGCTCGAACCGCGAATCTGGCGTAAATACCACTCGGCACGGGTTTCATTGTCGGTATTGTCCATTTCAAAGGTTTCAGCATCTTCAGTGAAATGACCGTTAAAAATGACGGCAGAAGCCCATAGACTGCGAATCACATTGGCCACCGCATTTCCGGTAAATACCGGAATGGCATTTGGCCCGGCAATGATCGGAAAAAATACATAATCTTTTAACACCTGACGGCGCATTTTTTGGCGCAAAGGTGCTGCCTCTTCCCAGACTTCTTTCCAGGTCTTTGTTTTATAAGCAATCACATCTTCCAGATGCAGGCGTTGCAAGCCAACATACCATTCGAAAAATACCATTAACTGAATGCCCAGTGGAATATTAAACAGAAAGCGTGGTTCCCACTTTTGCGATTCACTGACCCGAATCAGACCATAACCGACATCATGATCCATTCCGACGATATTGGTATAGGTATGATGAATATAGTTGTGCGTATATTTCCAGTCATCGCCGGTTGAAATCGTATCCCAATCATAGGTCGCACCGTTCAGACTCGGATCGTTCATCCAGTCGAACTGGCCATGCATGACATTGTGACCGAGTTCCATATTTTCCACGATTTTGGAAAGACCGAGCAGACCTGTCCCCGCCAGCCATACCGGTGGCAACCAACCGGCAAACATCAGCATGCCGCGTGAGGCAATTTCGCTATAGCGGACAAAGTTGCGGATTTTATAAATATATTCGGCGTCTTTTTCCCCCAGATCATCCATGACCTCGCGGCGGATCGCATCAACTTTGGCACCGAATTCCTCAATCTGTTCAGGACTAAGAAATTGGCTTTTGCTATGTCGTTTAAAATCAATTTGCATATTCATGGGAGCACCTTCTTATAGTTTAATTAATGGCTTATCAATAGTTTATAAATTAATCACCACAGGACTCACTGCCTGAGAAATGCACAGTTTGATCTGGGTATTATTACCATGATCAATTTCACCGGTCAGGACATTTCGTACCGAACCACTGACCTTGGTACAGGAACAGGTATTGCAGATACCCATTCGGCAGCCATGCGCTGGTCTCAAGCCGGATTTTTCGGCACTTTCCAGTAAGTTGGACTGGGCTTGAAATTCCTGCTGCGATCTTAAAAACCGTACCGGCTGTGCTTTAATTTTTTCATCGACCACAATCTGGAAATATTCCGAATGAAAATTGGATTTCAATTCCAGTTTATCAACGATGCGAAGTGCGGCCTTCATCATCCCGGCGGAGCCACAAGCATAAATTTTTCGTTCTGCAAAGTCTGGCACCAGCTCTTGCAATAAGCTCTGCGTCAGATGCTGCTGGTGTTCCACGGTATTGAAATGGTGATATTTCAAGTTTGGATGCATAAGAGCCAATGTTTTCAGTTCAGCATGAAAGGCATCATCTCGAGTGAAATAAATCAGGTCGATCTGTTCCAGAGACTGAATGACTGCTTTTTGCAGCAAGGAGTAAATGGCGGTAATACCACTACCTGAAGCCAGGAATAAAATCGGCTGGGTGGATTTTTGCAATGTGAACTCACCTTGGGGCTGAGATATTTCAACCACCGCACCAATTTGCATCAGACTTAAGGCACGTGACACTTTACCCTGCTGTTTAACCGCAATGATCAGATCACCATTTTTCAATACCGTCACCACAGAATAATGTCGCTGATGTCGTATGCCATCGAGTCTAACAGTCACTGCAATATTCTGGCCGGCCTGAAATGACTTGGCTTTAAAATTATGATTTGGACGTAAGTGAATTTTGAAAAAGTCAGGGCTGATGGCTTGAATGCCCATAACGGCAGCCTTAACTTTTTTGATTGCCCAAGTTGGATGGATTTTTTCACCAATAAAATCAATGAAATCTTCCCGGATCCAATGCGGCTGATAGGTTGGCATGCTTGTCATTTTTATCCCCTTATCCGCAGACAGTTTCATTAATGTACAACTGTCTAATTATTATATTGCTCAGGATAAAGAATTCTCACATTCAGACCATGTCAATACAGGTCAAATTATGTGCCTAAGCCATATAATATGACTTTTTGTCGGACAATATCATCTAAAAGTATCGATCAAGACTATATGGATTGAGAAAAAGCATTTTTAAACAGACAACGCTGCTTAGCCTGTACATAAAAAAACTGACCTCTATTCGAGATCAGTTTTTTGACTTCATGTAGGGATTTTCAGATTAAATGACGCTTTAACCTGCTGCCTGCTCCAAAAGAATAGTCCCATATAATTCACGCAGATCTTTTTTCAGCATTTTACCAGTACCACTGAGTGGAATCGCATCAACAAATACGACTCGGTCTGGAATCTGCCATTTGGCTACCTTGTCCGCATAATAATCCAGCAGATCAGTTTCACTTAGCTGGCTGTCCGGCTTTTTAATGGCAATCAATACCGGGCGCTCATCCCATTTAGGATGCTGGGCGGCAATCACGGCAGCCATCGCAATTTCCGGATGTCCCATGGCAATATTTTCCAGCTCCACCGATGAAATCCATTCTCCGCCAGACTTGATTAAATCTTTAGAGCGGTCACTGAGTTTCATAAAGCCATCCTGATCCAGCGTAGCAATATCGCCGGTATCAAACCAGCCATCCGCAGTCAGTGCAGACTCTTCCTTGCCGAAATAATGGCTGATGACCCAATGCCCTTTGACCTGTAAATTTCCTGTGGTCTGTCCATCACGTTCAATTTCATACGTCCCTTTTTCTGCATCGGTCAAACGTAGGTCAACCCCGAACGGAGGACGGCCTTGGGACAGACGAATCTGCAATTTTTCTTCATCAGACAGATGCAAATGTTTGGTCTTGAGCTGATTCGCTGTACCCAGTGGACTGATTTCTGTCATGCCCCAGGCATGGATCGTTTCACAATTAAACTGTTCTTTGAAAGCCCTTAGCATGGCCGGTGGGCATGCCGATCCGCCCACTACATTCCGTTTTAGGCTTTCCAGTTTGGAGCCTGACTGGTTTGCGGCGGCAATCAAACCCTGCCAGATGGTTGGCACGCCAAGCGCCACTGAAACTTTATAAGTATCAATCAGATTCACCAGACTGGCACCATCCAGACCTGGCCCCGGCAGTACCAGTGTGCATCCCACCATGGCCGCCGCGTATGGCGTACCCCATGCATTCACATGGAACATCGGCACCACTGGCAACATAATATCGGCAGCCGAGACATTTAGTGAGTCCGGTAAAATGATGGCATAGCTATGTAATACAGTAGAGCGGTGGCTATATAGCACGCCTTTAGGGTTGCCCGTGGTTCCTGATGTATAGCACAGTGAACTGGCTGAGTTTTCATCAATGACTGGCCATTCAAATTCTGTGTTTTGACTGGCAATCAGATCATCATAAAATTGCACTTCTGGAATGGCTTCAGTGACGCTCGGATCGGCAGCATCCAGACAGATAAAATGCTCGACTGAGGTCAGCAGCGGTTTTACCGCCTTGATTAAAGGTACAAATGTTTTATCAAAGATGACCACACGATCTGCAGCATCATTCATAATAAAAATCAGCTGCTCCGGAAACAGGCGCGGATTAATGGTATGACAGACCAGACCGCTGCCAGAAATAGCATACCAGGACTCTAAATGGCGATGATTATTCCAGGCAATGGTGGCAACCCGATCTCCCTGTTCCAAGCCGAGTTGTTGCAATACCTTGGCAAAACGTTTCGAGTTTTGATGAATTTTGCCCCAGTTGGTCACCTTAATGCTGGTGTCGGTATTTTTGGAAATTACCTCGGTATCGGCATGATAGCGCCCTGCATGTTCAATCATGCTGCTGATCAGTAAAGGCTGAAACATCATATTTCCGAGCATTGTCCACTCCTTTGTGCTTGTTATTGGTCCGTGTATTCGTATCGTTGTTATATATACATGATGGTTCGGTCTAAGACCGTGACATAGTTTTTATCATCATGTGGACTGAATTTAGCAAGTAAATCTGAATTTGTAAGTATCGAATTGTGACAAATTAAGAGAAGTGACTCAGGCGTATAAAAATTAGAATACGATTGATGGAGAGGTAGAGAATTTCCCTAGAAAGGTTGAGACCTGATATTCAGTTTAATGATCATGTATTGAGTTCATGTCGACCCGATTAATACAACCATCCCATTTGAATGGAAATATTTACTTGGATACTGATCTTAGAAGAACAGTACAGCAGATCGATAGAACGCCAGCTTGAAAATAGACTGACAACCACATTAACCTTAATTTGTTATATTGAGCATCTTGAAATATGCTATAAATCAAAATAATTAGAACAGTCTTAGTTCAAGCAAGTGTATGTATAAGTCTGAAAAACTGGCGCAGAATATCCGTCAGATGATTGAAAACGGCGTATGGAGGGTACATGAAAAATTACCTTCACTCCGCGAACAGACCCAATTGTCTGGCTATAGCCTGATGACGGTACTCAATGCTTATCAGGAACTTGAAGCGCAAGGTCTGGTTTATGCCAGAGATAAATCCGGCTATTACGTTGCAGAGCGTTCTACAGATCTGGTCAACAGCAAACAACCAATCCAGATTAGTTTAAGCCCAAAAGTTCAAATCAACTCTGTGGTATTTAATTATTTAAAATCGATCCAAGCAGCAGAAATTGTGCCTTTTGGTTCCGCATTTCCCAATGCAGAGCTGTTATATAACGCCAAATTTATGCAGATTCTGGCGCAGCAGGCCAAAAGAAAAAGCAGTTATAACAACCAGAATCATATGCCGCCTGGCAATCAGGATTTACGCCAACTGATTGCCAATCGTTACCAGTTGCAAGGCATTGCTTGCCATGCAGATGACATTGTCATTACATCCGGTGCACTAGAAGCACTGAATCTGTCTTTACAGGCATTGACCCAACCCGGTGATTTTATCCTGCTGCAACAAACCATATTTTATGGGGCCTGGCAGGCAGCCGAGCGTTTGGGGCTACAGGTGATTACTATCCCTGAGCATCCGCAATTCGGTTTTGATCTGGCATCATTTGAACAGGCTTTGAAACAGTATCCGATCAAGGTGTGCTGGCTAATGCTGAACGCGCATAATCCGATTGGCTTTACTGTTAGTTCGGAAATTAAACAGAGAATTGCTGAACTTTTGTATGAATATCAGGTCTATTTAATCGAAGATGATGTTTATCAGGAATTGAATTATGGTTCATCCAAACCGCTACCGGTTAAATATTTTGACCAGCATCAGATGGTGCTGCACTGTGCTTCATTTTCCAAAACACTAGGCATGGGCGCACGCGTCGGTTGGGTCTATGCCGGTCCATTTTCCGATGCCATTCAGCATTTGCAGCTCATGAGCACTTTAACGGTCAGTCCCTTACTCCAGAACACGCTGGTAGAATTTATTTCGCATCATCATTATGAAAAACATTTACGACAGCTAAGATATAATCTGGAAAAATATAAAAAGAAGTTTTATCAGGAACTCAAAAACCGCTTAGCGCCTACATGTAAAATTTACTATTATTCCAGTGGTTATTTTCTCTGGATCGAATTGCCAAATGGTCTAGATGGACAGGTGCTTTATGAGCAACTGATTCAGAAAGGTATTTCAATCGCCCCTGCATTATTGTTTAAACCGGATCATGCCAGTCAGCATTATATGCGCCTGAATTGTTCTTTTGAATGGACAGCCAAGATTGAAGATGCAGTCAATCTGCTGGCAGAAACCATTCTTCAAAATAGCAAAAGCGCGGATTAATTCATCCACGCTTCTGTTACAGATCAGACGCTTTTATGCAAAGAAGTCTTAGAAATTGTAAATGGCAACCGCATTGATACGGTTATCTTCACCCTTACGACTACTAATCGCATCACCTTCAGTATTTAATACAGGTCCATAGGCTTCACGCTCACCATAGACATATTCCAAACCAAAACTTAAAGGCTTGGTTGGGCTATAGAAAATATTGGCCCAAGCTTGCCATAAGTCTTTATTAACTGTAGTTGGATTCACAGCAGCGAGATATTCATTATCTTGATCAAAATTCATATAGCCATAACCCAATGTACCGCGCAATTTGTCATTAAACTGCTGGGTTAGGCCGACTGAAATTGAATCAAATTCGCTTTGTAATAAATCGCCATTTGCAGCAATCACACCCGTATTGGCATAAGACACAAAGCTGCTATCGCCTTTAACATGATAGTAGTCAGCTTTTAAAGTGGTACCAGGCACAACTTCATATTTTGCCCCCAGCCCTACGCCCCATGCCATTTCTTCGTCTTCATTAACGCGTTTTTCATGCCCCATGGCACGCGCGCTAACCGCAAGATTATCAGCAAATTTATGATTTAAACGAGCTGTCAAAGCAGGTAGGCGCTGTTTAATACCAGTAATAGTTGCATCTTTAGGATCTTCTACTGCCAACACTAGATTGGTTGCCGGACTGAATGTGCTGGTATAGCGGACCTGAGGGAAACGTTTAATCGAACCGCCAGCGTAAACCAATGCATCTACAGTTTCTGGAATATAATCTGGCACCGCAAAGTTCGACCAGGTTTGACCGATCAACCAGTTGGCATAGCTGATATAAGCATGACGGATACGCAAGTTATCAAAGCTTGCGCCGCCCAGAAAATCTACTTCAACTTTACCGCTTAAAGCTTTATCTCCAGCACCGACTGGTGCTTTAAAATCCATGCCTAAACGGGTTGCAGCCAGAGTAGATTTAAATTCATCACTACGCTCACCGACACCTTCTAAAGGTACAGCGTTAATCTGGTTATACATACGTGCTGCTGAACCACCTTCAGCCTGATAAGAGGCATCGGCACGAATATTTCCATAAAGATTAAATTCGGCACCACTGGCAATTTTCATGACAGGTTTGCTTGCTGGAGCGGGTGTTGCTGCAACATGTGCTGTGACCACGGCCGTCTGTCTTTGCTGTTGCTCAACTAGTGCGCGTAGAGCCTGAACTTCTTGGCGCAGTTGTTCAATTTCCTGCTGATTCGACTGAGCTGAGGTTTGTGCTTGAGTCGACAAGCTGATGCCCCCTAAACTCATTGCCATCATGCTCATCAGAACTGTGCGTTTGAATGTGATTGTTGGTTGATTAAATAATTGTGTCGTGTTCATCCTAAACTCGCTTTTTATTATGCGTTTCGATTCTAGCAACAGATCACCACCCGTTACGATGGCGATCTATATCATTGGGAATATTATCTTTATTGATTGAAATCTAACTTAATGTGTCGCTTCTTTTGCCAATGGATTCGGCTTCACATCAGGTGTTGCAAGGGCTTGGCCATCTACGGAAGTTTTTAAGTTCACCAGGAAAATTGCCAGCGCAGCGATTACGCCAGGAATCGCAATTGCAAAGAAGTTCATTTGATGCGGTAAATTCATGGTTAATAAAGCACCAGTGAGTACCGGCCCAACAATTGCACCAATACGTCCAATACCTGATGCCCAGCCCATACCGGTAGAACGTACTGTCGATGGATAATACTGCGCCACGAAGGTATAGAGCAGAATTTGTGAGCCAATCGTTGCAGCGCCTGCTACAGCAATCAAGGTATACAGAACGAATTGTGGACTGTTAAAACCAAGCAGAATCAATGCAATGGCACCACATAAGAACATGATAGTCAGCACTTTTTTGATATGGAATTTATCTGCGAGATATCCACCACCAATGGCACCTACCATACCGCCAATATTCAGTGCGAACAGGAAGATCATACTTGCACCCAGCGAGTATCCTGCCTGAATCATCAGTTTTGGCAACCAGCTACCCAAGGCGTAGACCATCAACAGGCACATAAAGAATGCCAGCCAGAACATAAAGGTACTGAAACTACGGCCTTGTTGAAAGAGTGCTTTTAATGGTGCCTCATCCCCTTTTTGTACTTCATTCAGTACAAACTGGGTGTCACTGTTGATGACCTGTGTCGGAGAAATTTTCTGAATAATAGTGTGTGCTTGAGCCGTCTGTTGCTTGTTGGTCAGGTACATCAGGGATTCTGGCAGATATTTCCATAGAATCGGCAAGATGAGCAATGGAACACCTGCAAGCAGGAACATGATTTTCCAACCAAATTGTGGCACCAACCATGCACCTAATAACGCAGAAGTCATCCCGCCAATGGCATAACCACTAAACATCAGGGCAACCAGCGTGCTACGGATGCGTTTAGGCGCATATTCGGTCATCAATGCCACGACGTTAGGCATGACACCGCCAATTCCAAGGCCAGCCAAGAAACGTAAAATTCCGAATTCGACTGGTGATGTGGCAAAGGCACCGATAAAGGTAAACCCACTAAAAATAGCCACACAGATCATGATGGTTTTTTTACGGCCGAGTTTATCGGATAAAGTACCGAAACTCATGGCACCAAACATCATTCCGAATAAGGCAGTACTGGCCAGCATGCCCGCTTGTACCGCACTTAGCGACCATTCCTGCATCAGTAACGGCAACGCCACCCCATAGATGACCAGGTCATAACCATCAAAGATAATGATCAGCAAACACCAGATCAAAACACCCCAATGAAAGGGTGTGAATTTCGCTTCATCAATTAGCGTATTTATATTCACTTTATTTGTAGACATCTTCACCTCCTAATTGTGAAGTTCAATTTATGAGATTCACAATGCAGAAGATGTCCATAAATGTCCAAAACTGAATAGGCATACTTCTATACCTATAAAGTCTGCCTTCAAGAAAAGGCTTTATTTACTATGCCTTAATGATATTCATCCAAATAAAACGACTTTAATTCAGTCATTAAATAATAATTTCACCTATTTTATATAGCATCTAAAAAGTTTTTAATCTTGTTTAAAACACCGCACGATCATATTTAATCGCTTCAAGATCATAGACCTGATAGACCGCATCAAACAGATAACGAATATATTCACTTTCATCCATGTTACGAATCGCCATAAAGACCGGACTGACCGCAAATTCATCTAATAAAGGGATAAAGTTTAAATGTGCCAGACGAATATTCTGGGCACTTTCCGGCACGATACAAACACCCTCTCCAGCAGCCACAAAACCCAGCGCCAGTTGCAATTCACTGACTGCACGGATATTTTTCGGCTCTAGTCCATACTCGGAAAATATACCGCGCACCTGGGTCGAAAAATTTGCCTTACCATTATTCGGGTATAAAAAGAGTGGCTGATCCACCAGTTCAGCTAGGTTCACGCCATCTCGTTGCGAGAGAAAATGGCTGGAATGCGCAGCGACCATGAGTCTTTCTTCACGCAGCAACACCCGTTTCACTGCTGGATCTGAAATTCTCAAGCGTCCAAAACCGACATCAATCCGCCCTTCCTTAAGTGCCTGAATCTGCTCTGAAGTATTCATTTCAACCATCTCAATTTTGAGCTGGGGATGTTGCTGCTTAAATAAAAACACAATACGCGATAGCAAACCGAACAATAACGAGCCAACAAAACCAATACTAATGGTGCGATCCGCGATACCAATCCGTTTGGTCATCGATTTTATTTCTTCCGCATTAGACAAAAGTTTAACCGCATGCTGGTAGAAGAATTGACCGGCTTCGGTGGTCTTAAGCGGTCGGCTACCTCTTTCAAAGAGCTGAATATCCAGTTCCTGTTCCAGATTTTGTATTTGTCTGCTTAAAGGTGGTTGAGCAATAAACAGTTTTTCTGCCGCCTTGGTAAAACTTTGTTCTTCGACGACTGCGACAAAGTAACGCAAATGCCTGAGTTCCATATTCCTGCATACCTTTAAAGTATAAAAAAATGCTAAATCGATCTTAGACCAATCAAAATTATTCTTTTAAGGTATATCAAGTCAAAACATTAAAGCAAGAATGTGAACCCGTATTATGTATAAGTCAGTTGAAACCTTGCTGGTAGAAATCCCAACCATTCGTCCTCACAAGATGGCAGTAGCTACGATACAAACCCAGACCCTGGTATTGGTCAAAATCACCACTGAAGATGGTTACATCGGTTGGGGTGAAGCAACAACTATCGGTGGCTTAGGTTATGGTGATGAAAGCCCGGAAAGCGTAAAAGTAAATATTGAAACTTATTTTGCGCCTCTTTTAAAAACATTATCCGGTTTAAATGTTGCACAGACATTACAAGCAATCAAAAAGAATATTAATGGTAACCGTTTTGCTAAATGTGCGATTCAGACTGCACTTTTAGACATTCAGGCACAACGTTTAGGTTTGCCATTAAGCGAAGTCCTCGGTGGCCGCTTACGTGACAGTATTCCAGTTCTTTGGGTATTGGCTTCTGGCAATACCGAAAAAGATATTGCTGAAGCAGAGAAAATGATTGCGGCCAAACGCCACAATATTTTCAAACTGAAAATTGGTTCTCGCCCAGTGGAACAGGATGTTGAACACGTGCTTGCCATTAAGCAAGCATTAGGTAAAGACATTTCGATCCGTGTGGATGTGAACCGTGCCTGGTCAGAACTGGAAGCGATTAAAGGCATTCAGTTATTGCAAGATGGCGGTGTTGATCTGATCGAACAGCCATGTGCGATTGATAACCTGGATGCCATGCGCCGTCTGACCCGACGTTTTGATGTTGCCATCATGGCAGACGAATCGTTAATGGGCCCGCACTCAGCGTATGAGATTGCCAAACAAAACGGTTCATCTGTTTTTGCAGTCAAAGTTGCCCAGTCGGGTGGCCTGATTGAAGGCTGTGAAGTAGGCAAGATTGCCAAACTTGCAGGTATTGACCTGTATGGCGGCACCATGCTTGAAGGCCCGGTGGGCACGATTGCTTCGGCACATGTGTTCTCTACTTTTGAAAGTCTGGCGTTCGGTACCGAGCTGTTTGGTCCTCTACTGCTGACTGAAGATATTTTGAAAACCCCACTCAACTATCAAAACTTTGAACTTGAGATTCCGAAAGGACCAGGTCTGGGGATTGAGTTGGATGAAAACAAGATTGACAACTTGCGTCGTCAGTAATTAGGAGAAACCCATGCTTTTCCACGTACGTATGGATGTAAACATTCCACGTGATCTGCCAGTTGAACAGGCAAACGAAATTAAGGCTGTTGAAAAGGCTTATTCACAGGAATTGCAGCGTCAAGGCAAATGGCGTCATATCTGGCGCATCACGGGCCAGTACTCAAACATCAGTATTTTTGATGTTGAAAGCAATGAAGAGTTGCACAACCTGCTACAAGGCTTGCCTCTCTATCCTTATATGAATATTGAAGTAATGGCATTAAACCGTCACCCATCGTCAGTTCGAGATGACGACAGTTGATTAAATGAGCGGATTGGGAGTCACCGGATTCCCCTTCCGAATCGAAAACAGAGGGTACCTCAACAAGGATTGTGGCCAGCCAGATTTAGCCAGCCAATGAAAGCTAAAAAAGTGCGCCACTAAAAGATGAAAGACATACTTTAGGAGCAATAGTATGAATCGCCAAGAAATTGATGCATTAGTTAAGCAAATGAACGTTGATACAGCGACAGGTCCTGTAGATGAACGTGTACAGCAAGTTGTTGTGCGTTTATTGGGTGACCTTTTCCAAGCGATCGAAGATCTTGATATTTCCCAGTCAGAACTGTGGAAAGGGCTGGAATACTTTACTGATGCCGGCCAAGCGAACGAATTAGGTTTATTGGCTGCAGGTTTGGGTCTGGAGCATTACCTAGACTTACGTGCTGATGAAGCGGATGCTAAAGCAGGCATTACTGGCGGTACGCCACGTACGATTGAAGGTCCACTTTATGTCGCTGGCGCACCTGAAACTGTAAGCTTTGCACGTATGGACGATGGTTCTGAAGAAGGCAAAATCCCGACTTTAATCATTGAAGGTACAGTGACGGATACTGACGGCAACCGTGTTGAAGGTGCCAAAGTTGAAATCTGGCATGCGAACAGCCTGGGCAACTACTCATTCTTTGACAAGTCACAGTCTGAGTTTAACTTGCGTCGCAGCATCATTACCGCTGCCGATGGTCAATATACTGCATTGACTACAATGCCAGTGGGTTATGGCTGCCCTCCAGAAGGTACAACTCAGTTTGTACTGGACAAACTAGGCCGTCACGGTAACCGTCCATCGCACGTACATTACTTCGTATCTGCACCGGGTTACCGCAAGCTGACTACTCAATTCAACATTGAAGGCGACCAATACCTGTGGGATGACTTCGCATTCGCTACTCGTGAAGGCCTGGTGGCAACTGCGGTTGACGTGACTGATGAAGCTGAAATTGCAAAACGTGGTCTGAAAGGTCCTTTCAAACACATTCAATTTGATATTGAACTTGTGAAAGAAAAACAAGACGCACCTTCGACCGAAGTTGATCGTCGCCGCGCTAGCGCTTAATACAATTAAAGAGGCGGGATATATTTCTAGATATATCCCGCTGACTTCCCCCAGGAAAGTCGGAGAAAGGACATGCCTCGTATTCCCGTAATTAACACCAGCCATTTAGACCGCATTGACGAACTACTGGTTGATGATTATGAATCTGGTGAATTTAAACTTCACCGTTCAGTATTCACAGACCAAGCCCTGTTTGACCTGGAGATGAAATACATCTTTGAAGGCAACTGGGTTTATCTGGCGCATGAAAGCCAGATTCCAAACAACAACGATTTCTATACGACCTATATTGGCCGTCAGCCAATCATCATTGCGCGTAACCGTCAAGGTGAACTGAATGCAATGATCAATGCCTGTTCGCATCGCGGTGCACAATTATGCCGTAACAAGAAAGGCAATAAAGCAACTTATACTTGCCCATTCCATGGCTGGACGTTCAATAATTCAGGTAAGTTATTAAAAGTCAAAGATCCGGCTGAAGCGGGTTATTCAGACTGCTTTAACAAAGACGGTTCACATGACCTGAAAAAGGTTGCCCGTTTTGAAAACTATAAAGGTTTCCTGTTCGGCAGCTTGAATCCGGATGTTCCTTCTCTGGAAGAATACCTGGGCGAAGCGACCAAAATCATTGACATGATCGTGGATCAGTCTGAGCAAGGTCTGGAAGTTTTACGTGGTGCTTCGACTTATACCTATGAAGGTAACTGGAAGTTGACTGCTGAAAACGGTGCTGATGGTTATCACGTGTCTGCTGTACACTGGAACTATGCTGCAACGACTCAGCAACGTAAAGAAAAAGAAGCTGGCGATAACATCCGTGCCATGAGCGCAGGTTCATGGGGCAAACAAGGCGGTGGTTCTTACGGCTTTGAACACGGTCATATGCTGCTTTGGACGCAATGGGCTAACCCGGAAGACCGTCCTAACTTTGCCAAGAAAGATGAATACACTGCGCAATATGGCGAAGCTATGGCGAAGTGGATGATCGAACGTTCACGTAACCTGTGTATCTATCCAAACGTTTACTTCATGGATCAGTTCGGTTCACAAATCCGTGTCCTGCGCCCGATTTCTGTCGATAAGACTGAAGTGACGATTTACTGTATCGCGCCTGTAGGCGAAGAGCCTGAAGCGCGTACCCGTCGTATCCGTCAGTATGAAGATTTCTTTAACGCTTCAGGTATGGCGACACCAGACGATCTTGAAGAATTCCGTGCTTGTCAGGCAGGTTATGCCGGTATCGCGCTGGAATGGAACGACATGTGCCGTGGTTCTAAACACTGGATTCAAGGTCCGGATGATGCTGCCAATGAAATCGGTTTAAAACCAAAACTGTCTGGTATTAAAACTGAAGATGAAGGTCTATACCTGTCTCAGCACCAGTACTGGTTAGAATTGATCAAAAAAGGTATTGCGACTGAGAAAGAAATTGCAGCATCAACTGAAGGAGAAAGCGCATGAGCGACATCACTTTAGAAAATATTGCTCAGTTCCTGTATCAAGAAGCCCGCTTTTTAGATGATGAACAATGGGATGACTGGTTAACTTGTTATGCCCCTACTGCGTCTTTCTGGATGCCAGCCTGGGATGATGATGACAAACTGACCACAGATCCACAGTCTGAAATCTCGTTGATTTACTATCCAGACCGTCAAGGTTTAGAAGACCGCGTGTTCCGGATCAAGACTGAACGTTCATCTGCAACTATGCCGGACACACGTACCTGCCATAACATCAGCAATATTGAAATTGTTGAAC
This sequence comes from Acinetobacter lwoffii, assembly GCF_024129595.1. Classification (GTDB taxonomy): domain Bacteria; phylum Pseudomonadota; class Gammaproteobacteria; order Pseudomonadales; family Moraxellaceae; genus Acinetobacter; species Acinetobacter lwoffii_O. The sequence continues at coordinate 50,960 of NZ_JAMXXS010000017.1, forward strand.
GTGATGGCGACAAAGTGACTGTACGTTTTAACTGGAATACTTTGAGCTTCCGTTACAAAACAAGTTACAGCTACTTCGGTATGTCTCGTTATGAAATTGATTTCTCAGGCGATAAACCACAAATTTTAAGCAAATACGTGGTACTGAAAAACGATTACATCAACCAGGTTATCGACATTTATCACCTCTAAGACTGTTTATACAGCCAGGTTATGCCTTTCGGTCAGATGGAAAATTGGCTGAAAGGCTCAGTTACAAAGATTTATATAGGATATTCAGCCATGTCAAACCACAATGTTGCACTTCAATTTGAAGATGGCGTTACACGTTTTATTTCTGTTTCAGATGGTGAAACACTGTCAGATGCAGCCTACCGTCAAAAGATCAATATTCCTTTGGACTGCCGTGATGGTGCTTGTGGAACGTGTCGTGCGTTTTGTGAATCAGGTTCTTATGACATGCCTGAAGAAACTTATATTGAAGATGCTTTAACACCTGAAGAAGCCGCTGAAGGCTTTATTCTGGCTTGTCAGTGTAAACCAACTTCAGATGCAGTGTTCCAGATTCAGGCATCTTCAGAAGTCTGCAAAACTGAAATTCATGAATTCCAGGGTACTTTGGCACGTGTAGAAAACCTGTCTGACTCGACCATTACTTTTGACATCCAGTTAGATGAAGGTCAACCGGACATTCACTTCCTTGCTGGTCAATATGTCAATGTAGGAATTCCGGGCACGACCGAAACCCGTTCATATTCATTCAGCTCAAAACCGAGTGACCGTTTGACCGGTTTCGTAGTACGTAATGTACCGAACGGCAAAATGAGTGAATTCTTAAGTAAAAATGCCAAAGCTGGCGACAAGATGACTTTTACCGGTCCATTTGGTAGCTTCTACCTGCGCCCTGTGACCCGTCCTGTCTTGATGCTGGCTGGTGGTACAGGTATTGCACCATTCATGTCAATGCTGCAAGTGCTGGAAGAAAAAGGTTCAGAACATCCAGTGCGTTTAGTATTTGGTGTGACCAATGATTTCGACTTGGTTGCCATTGAAAAACTGAACGAACTGCAAGACAAATTCCCGTGGTTCGAATACCGCACTGTAGTAGCAAATCCAGAATCTGCACATGAGCGTAAAGGCTATGTGACCGGTCATATTGAGAACGAATGGCTAAATGGCGGTGATGTAGATGTTTACCTGTGTGGCCCTGTACCAATGGTTGAAGCAGTTCGCGGCAGGCTGGATGCTGAAGGTGTGAAACCTGCAAGCTTCCTGTTTGAAAAATTCTCTGCCAATTAATAGAGGGAATTTGTTCAATGTCTAATCGTCAAAGATTTGAAAATAAAGTCGTAATCGTGACCGGTGCCGCGCAAGGCATCGGTCGTGGTGTCGCGCTGCAAGTGGCGAGCGAAGGTGCTCAAGTCGTCATGGCTGACCTTTCCCCTTATGTGGAAGAAGTTCTGGCTGAAATTGAAGCGACTGGCGGTGATGCGATTACCGTGAAAGCCAATCTGGAAACGTTTGCTGGTGCCCAGTCAGTCGTTGAAAAAGCGCTAGAAACCTATGGCCGTGTCGATGCGTTAATCAACAACGTGGGTGGCGCGATCTGGATGAAACCTTTCGAAGAATTTTCTGAAGAGGAAATTATCAAGGAAGTGAACCGTTCGTTGTTCCCGACGCTGTGGTGCTGCCGCGCAGTACTTCCGGAAATGATTAAAAATCAGAAAGGGACCATTGTAAACGTATCTTCTATTGCCACACGCGGCATTAACCGTGTTCCGTATTCGGCATCGAAAGGTGGTGTGAACGGCCTGACCGCTTCCCTTGCATTTGAACATGCCAAAGACGGCATCCGTGTCAATGCAATCGCGACGGGTGGCACTGAAGCACCGCCACGTAAAGTACCGCGCAATGCCAATCCACTGACTGAATCTGAAAAAGAATGGATGCAGCAAGTGGTTGATCAGACCATTGACCGTACGTTTATGGGACGCTACGGTACGATTCAGGAGCAAGTGAATGCGATTGTATTCCTGGCTTCCGATGAATCATCTTATATGACAGGTACCGTGGTACCCGTCGGTGGTGGTGATCAAGGCTAGTCCTGATCATCACGATTTTTAACAGGCTCATGGTTCGACGCAAGGAGGCACATCACCAATGAATACCCTGTTTCAGACATTAAAAAATGATTGGTCAATTTCAGCAACTGTTGCAGGATTTTTAGCAGTGCTGATTTCCTATTCAGGGCCACTGATCATTTTTTTCCAGGCGGCGCAGCAAGCCCAGGTTTCCCCGGACATGATGATTTCATGGATTTGGGGAATTTCTATTGGTGCTGCACTCGCAGGTATCTTTTTATCGATTAAATACAAAATACCTGTCGTCACCGCCTGGTCTGCACCCGGAACGGCTTTATTAGTCACGCTGTTTCCTGATATTTCGCTCAATGAAGCGGTTGCCGCCTATATCACCTCTGCCGTGGTGATTTTTTTCATTGGGATCACCGGTTATTTCGACAAATTGCTGTCCTGGATTCCTCAGGAAGTCGCTGCCGGAATGATGGCGGGGATTTTACTGCAGTTTGGTTTAGGGTTGTTTACCGCGACCGATACCATGCCCTATATCGTCTTTGGCATGCTGGCGGTATTTTTGCTGGCCAAGCGTTTCAGTCCACGCTATGCGATGGTCTGGGTGCTGGTTGCCGGTGTGGTTTTAAGTATGTTACTGGGCAAGATTAACCCGGTCACGGCAGATTTTAGTCTGGCAATTCCGCAATTTATTGCACCGGAATGGACCTGGAGTTCAACCCTGAATCTGGCCCTCCCCCTGATTCTGGTCAGCCTGTCTGGCCAGTTTTTACCGGGAATGGCGATTATCAAACTCAGTGGTTATGACATGCCCGCCAAGCCGATTATCAGTGCGACCAGTATTGCCTCGCTTGCAGTGGCCTGTGTGGGGGGTATTACCATCGTATTGGCATCTATCACGGCTGCTTTGTGTTTAGGCAAAGACGCGCACGAACTGAAAGAAAAGCGTTATATCGCCGGCGTGGCGAATGGGCTTTTTTATATTTTAGGCGGCTTATTTGCCGGCAGCATTGTCATGCTGTTTAGCCTGATGCCCAAAGAATTAATTGCGGCTTTGGCAGGACTGGCATTACTGGGTGCGATTGCCACCAACATTTCCGTTGCCATGGGCAAAGAATCACAACGTGATGCAGCACTGATTACCTTTTTAGCGACTGCTTCCGGCATGCATTTCTTGGGACTGAGTTCAGTCTTTTGGGGAATTTGCATTGGCTTGGTCGCACATTTTCTGCTGTCACAGAAAAACCGTAACGCAGTTCCGGTTACAGCATCAGATTCAAAACGAGTTTAAAGACATCCATCAGTTTAGGATATGTAAGGACCAGATTATGATAGATAAAAGTTCATTATCATTGAAAGAAGCACTCTCCCAGATCAAGGACGGTTCTACCATTATGATCGGTGGTTTCGGTACAGCGGGTCAGCCTGCTGAACTGATTGATGGTCTGATCGAATTGGGTATTAAAGACCTGATTATTGTCAACAACAATGCCGGTAATGGCGATTATGGTCTGGCGAAACTGCTTAAAGCTGGCGCTGTGCGTAAAATTATCTGTTCTTTCCCGCGTCAGTCTGATTCCTGGGTATTTGACGAGTTATATCGTGCTGGAAAAATTGAACTGGAACTGGTACCGCAAGGTAATCTGGCTTGCCGTATTCAGGCAGCAGGTATGGGCTTAGGTCCAATCTATACCCCTACCGGTTTTGGTACTTTGCTGGCTGAAGGCAAACCGACCATGAACTACGAAGGTAAAGACTACGTTTTAGAAAATCCAATTAAAGCTGACTTTGCCTTGATTAAAGCTTCTAAAGGCGATCGTTGGGGCAATCTGGTCTACCGTAAATCTGCGCGTAACTTCGGCCCAATCATGGCAATGGCAGCAGATGTGACCATCGCTCAAGTTTCTGAAGTGGTTGAACTGGGTGCACTGGATCCAGAGCACATCATCACCCCGGGAATTTTTGTTCAACACGTTGTTCAAGTTAAACCTGCACAATAATTGGCATCGGAGATAAATAATGAGCTATAGCAAACTGACCCGTGACCAGATCGCTGAACGTGTGGCACAAGACATTCCTGATGGTGCTTATGTAAACCTCGGTATTGGTTTACCGACCAAGATTTCAAGCTACCTGCCAAGCGATAAAGACGTATTCCTGCATTCTGAAAATGGCCTGTTGGCTTTCGGTCCTCCTCCTGCTGAAGAAGACCGCGATCCTGAGCTGATCAATGCCGGTAAAGAATTCGTCACCCTACTTGAAGGCGGTTCATTCTTCCATCATGGTGATTCATTTGCCATGATGCGTGGCGGTCACTTAGATATCGCAGTATTGGGTGCTTTCCAGGTAGCTGAAAATGGCGATCTGGCTAACTGGCATACTGGTGCTCCAGATGCAATTCCAGCAGTCGGCGGTGCAATGGATCTGGCTGTTGGCGCGAAAAAAGTCTTTATTACGACTGATCACGTGACCAAAAAAGGCGAGCCAAAGATTGTGGCTGAATTATCTTATCCGGCTACTGGCCTGAAATGTGTCGACCGTATTTATACCGACCTTTGCGTGATTGATGTCACCCCTGAAGGGATGAAAGTGATTGAGAAAGTTGAAGGTCTGTCATTTGAAGAATTGCAGTCAATGACCGGTGCCAAACTGATTGATGCGACTCAATCAAATTAAGGGGAAGTCCCTCCTTTATTAAAGGAGGGATTTAGGGAGGATTTGAGGAATAAAACTACTTCATTAAATCCCTCCCAACCTCCCTTTAAAAAGGGAGGAGTTTTCTTCTTTTAAATATGTGAGCAAATACACAATGAAAAACGCATATATTATCGATGCCATCCGTACCCCATTCGGTCGTTATGCCGGTGGCCTCGCGCCTGTCCGTGCTGATGACTTAGGTGCGCTGCCAATTAAAGCGTTGATGGAACGCAATCCAAGTGTGAACTGGGAACAGGTCGATGACGTGATCTATGGCTGTGCCAATCAGGCCGGTGAAGACAACCGTAACGTCGGTCGTATGTCTTCTCTGCTTGCAGGTTTGCCTTATCAGGTACCAGCGACGACCGTAAATCGCCTATGTGGTTCATCAATGGATGCCGTGGCGATGGCAGCACGTGCAATTAAAGCCGGTGAAGCTCATCTGATTATTGCCGGTGGTGTAGAAAGCATGTCGCGCGCGCCATTTGTCATGGGCAAGTCAGAAACGGCGTATGGCCGTAGCCAGAAGATTGAAGACACCACCATGGGCTGGCGTTTTATCAATCCGAAACTGAAAGAAATGTACGGCGTAGAAACCATGCCGCAAACGGCTGAAAATCTGGCGGAACAGTTCAACATCAACCGTGAAGACCAGGACAAGTTTGCCCTGACCAGCCAGCAACGTACTGCAGCAGCGCAGGCCAAAGGTTTCTATAAAAATGAAATCATTCCTGTGGTGATCCCACAGCGTAAAGGCGATCCGATCGTTGTCGATACTGATGAACATCCGCGTGCTTCAACCACAGCAGAAGCTCTGGCAAAACTGAAACCCGTGGTCAAAGCAGATGGTACGGTTACAGCGGGTAATGCTTCTGGTATTAACGATGGTGCGGCTGCCCTATTAATCGCATCTGATGAAGCGGTTGCTCAACACGGTTTAAAACCGCGTGCCAAAATTATTGGCTCAACGGTTGTGGGTGTTGAACCACGTATCATGGGCTTTGGTCCTGCACCTGCCATTAAGAAATTACTGGCGCAAACAGGTCTGACTTTAGAGCAGATGGATGTGATCGAGCTGAATGAAGCTTTTGCAGCACAAGCTTTGGCTTGTACTCGTGACCTTGGCATTGAAGATGGTTCAGAGAAAGTCAATCCGAATGGTGGTGCAATTGCTTTGGGCCATCCACTTGGTGCATCTGGCGCACGCTTAGTCACAACCGCACTCAACCAGCTGGAACAAACTGGCGGTAAATACGGTCTTTGTTCAATGTGTATTGGTGTCGGTCAAGGCATCGCTTTGATTATTGAACGCGTCTAACAACCTATTAAAAAGATAAACCTCCTCCCTTTTTTAAAGGGAGGTCGGGAGGGATTTCAATGCCAACATTTACATCCAACGATGCACAGATCAATTACCAGACCTTTGGTGATGCCAGCAAACCTGCCCTGGTTTTTTCTAACTCATTGGGCACTAAATTCAGCATGTGGCAACCACAAATTGAATTTTTCCAGCAAGATTATTTTGTTGTGTGTTATGACACTCGTGGTCATGGGGCTTCCTCTGCACCACAAGGTCCGTATAGTCTTGAACAGTTAGGTCAGGATGTGGTCAATCTGCTGGATCATCTGAATATCCAGAAAGCCGCTTTCTGTGGCATTTCTATGGGTGGTTTAACCGGCGAATGGTTAGCGATTAACAAACCTGAACGTTTTAGCCACGTGATTATCTGCAATACTGCTGCCAAGATCGGTCAGGAACAGGCCTGGCTGGAACGTGCCGCACTGGTACGTGAACAAGGTCTGGCGCCGATTGCATCGACAGCAGCAGCACGTTGGTTTACCGATCCCTTTATCCAGAGCAACGCAGCGATAATTGCAGAACTTTCAAACGACCTTGGAGCTGGCAGCCCGGAAGGTTATGCAAGTTGTTGCGAAGCTTTGGCTAAGGCGGATTTACGTGAACAGATCAAAACGATTTCAGTGCCGGTACTGATTGTGGCCGGTCAGCAAGACCCGGTGACGACAGTTGCAGATGGTCAAGCCATGCAAGCTGAAATTTCACAAAGCCAGCTGTTTGAAATCAATGCCTCGCACATTTCCAATGTGGAACAACCTGAGGCCTTTAATCAGGCAGTTCAGAAATTTATCGCAGCTTAAACAATAAATGCAAAGAAAAAGCCACTGTTGATCAGTGGCTTTTTTATACTTAGATTTAAAAAATTAGTGCTGCATCAGGCCCAGATTACTAGAATCGCCGCAATCACTACCAAGCCTAGTCCCCAATGCTCCGCACGTGCCAGTTTATCTTTAAAGAAATATGCCGAAATCAGCATACTAAACAGAATCTCAATTTGTCCTAAGGTTTTCACGACCGGCACACTCATCATGCTCATGGCAGTAAACCAGCCGAGTGATGCCATAAAACTGCACACACTCACTTTAAAAGTTAAGCCCAGACGCTGCCACATGGCCACTAAAGTCTGGCGACTGAATAGGCTGAGGTAAAGCAGCATACTCAGGCACTGAAAACTGATCACCATTAACAGCACCCAGGCCGCACGATGCAAGGTGGGTAAAGTGCTTAATTCCAGACTGGCTTCGCGTACCAGAAGCGAGGTAATGGCAAAACTTAATCCACTGCCAATCCCGATCGCCAATGTTCTCGCTGAAAACCCGCTGACCTGTTGGCCTTTACTCAATAAAAATACCGCATATCCGCCCAGCGCCACACCAATCCAGGCCAGGAATGACAAATGATCTGCTAAAAAGGTCACGCCAATAATGGCTGCAAGAATGGCTTCACTTTTCGCCAGCCCCACCCCAACGGCATAATTTTTTTGCTTGAACAGTTGTACCATCAGCGCCGTAGCTAAAATCTGACTGCAACCCGCAATCACCACATAGACCCAGAACTTGGGCGTGAAGTGAATCACACTTTCAACTGGCTTGAAATAATGCAGGCTGCTCAGGTAAAGCGCAGCGAATGGCAAACCGAAAATAAAGCGTGCCAGGGTGACTCCCCACACATCGACCGTGGTGCTGAGCTGTTTTTGAAAGGCGTTGCGCCAAGCCTGCATAAATGCAGCAATTAAAGTGAAAAAAATCCAGCTGAATGCCATCTACTGATCGCTATTACTACAAAAGTGAATTAATTCTATGTCTTAACAAAAGGACTGACTAATTAAAAATAGGATACTCGCCGATAGCGGAAAGTTTGGATTACTTTCTAAATTCACTCACTAATTTGGCAAGTTGCTCCATTCCATCAAAGGTGGTTGGAATCTTGTCATCAGATGAAACTAGCGGTGAAAAGATAATATTTTCAAATTTCTCAAAGCCTGCTGCATTTTTCTTATGCAGTTTTTCTGAATCTTCAGCATAGTTATGGATGAACTGACACAGTGCCATGCGAAGTTCTAGCTGCATCATTTGAGATTGGACTGCTCTTTTGTCTTGTAAAGAAATTTTTAAAAGATATAACGTAATTAAAATTAAAGTAATGAAGGGAATAGAAATAAACCACATACCAGTAGGTAGCTTTCCATCAAAATAGAAAAATGCTCCAATTAATGCACCTAATTCCACAAAAGGTATAGAAAACATTGTTGCTGCAACAAAGCTATAAGTACCTTTTGCATTATCTAACTCTATTTTTTTCTGATCATAAAGCTCTTTAAAACCTTTATTGAGCAAAACGAAATCATAAGTTTGTTTATTTTTTTCAAGACGCTTTTCTAATTCTGATACTTCACTTTTTTTAGATTCAAATGTACTAGTCCAAGCATCAATTTTTTCTATATTTCTGTGATTAGACTCTAAATATTCAATATATTTTGAAAAATGATCAGGTGTTAAAGTTTCAATTATTTTTTGAAAATTTGGATTAGAATAAACTTTACTTAACAGTTTAAATGGCAATTTATCTATAAAAGAAAAAATATAATTTACTTCAGGACTGAATTTATTTGCATTATTTTCAATAAAATCAAAAAAGGATTTTTGAAAAGAGTATCTATAATCTTTCCTAAACATTACTTCTTTATAATATGCATAGATTAATAAATTTATATACTCTAGCTTTATTCGATCCGAATATTCAAAATGATGCCCTAATTCCCCATACTCATTATCAAATACCAACTTTAAACTTAAATCATTTCTTTTTTTGATCTCTATACAGTGTTCTTCAAACTCATTTAGCCTTTCATTATCATAAAGATCTATAGGATCTAAATTTTTTAGTAACTCCTTTTCCCACTCATCAATATCTGTCCTTTCTTTAATTTCAGAAATATATTTTTTTAATTGAATGATAACATTGCTAAATGAATTACTAAGAAATGAAAAAGCCATACTAAACCAATTTTTATAATTAAATAATGGTAATTTTCTTATAAATCAAAAACTAAAGCAATATCAATAATCATTAAACTATAGACCTCTTGCGAAAGTAAAAACCACCTCAATATAAATTTCATGAGATATCAGAAATTAAATCGTTTTTCAGATTCTGAATTCAAACGCT
>NZ_JAMXXS010000018.1:0-60150 GCF_024129595.1 Acinetobacter lwoffii
TAAAAGCTTTATTTTCACCCGATAAAATACCCATAAAACAAGAGGAAGCTCAAATGAGCTTCCTCTTGTGAAAAATTGTGGGACAGCAATGACCCGAAGGTGGCTTTTTTAACTCTTATTCTTTCATGAAATGTGCAGAGATTTAGGCTTCAAGCTGACCATAGTCTTGCATCAAGCCAATAAACTGTTGTTCATTGATCACTGGAATACCAAGTTTTTCTGCTTTATCCAGTTTTGAGCCAGCTTTTTCACCCGCAACCACACATTTGGTTTTGCTGGATACACTGCCACTGACTCGTGCACCTAAGGCTTGCAATAACTGGGTTGCATCATCTCGTCCCATACTGCTTAAAGTCCCGGTGACCACCCAGCTTTCGCCGTTTAACGGCTGACGAGTCGGTGCGATCGGTGCATCCCAGTGAATACCGGCAGCCAGTAAACGATCCAGAACTTCCAGATTATGCGGTGCCTGAAAGAAATCCAGAATCCATTCCGCAGTGATATCACCTACATCCGGAGTTTTCTTTAAAGCCTCCAGATCAGCCTGACGCAAGGCATCCAGCGTCTGGAAAGTATTGGCCAGCATCCGCGCCGTAGTTTCACCCACCCCACGAATACCGAGTGCATAGATAAAAGCAGCCAGTGTGGTTTTTTTACTGTTTTCAATGGCATCCAAAAGATTCTGAACCGATTTGGCGCCCATCTTTTCAATACCGAGCAAAGTCTCACGATGTTCATGCAGATGGTAAATATCTGAGACATCGTTAAGTAGATTCAGATGCAGCAACGATTCTGCCCAACGGTCACCCAAGCCTTCAATATCCATGGCTTTACGTGAGACAAAGTGACGAATGGCTTCAATACGCTGCGCGGCACAATATAGTCCGCCCGAACAGCGTGCCAAGGCTTCGCCTTCCGGCATGACCACGGGTGAATCACAGACTGGACATTGTTCAGGTAAATGCACTTCAACTGCATCAACCGGGCGAAATTCCGGCCAGACTTTTTCCACCTTAGGAATTACATCGCCACTACGATAAACACTGACGGTATCACCAATACGTACATCCAGACGGTGAATTTCGCCAATATTATGCAGCGTCACATTGGAAACTGTTACTCCACCGACAGCAACTGGATTTAAACGCGCAACCGGCGTCAATGTTCCAGTACGACCCACTTGCCAATTAATATTTTCTACTGTGGTCAGTGCTGCAACTGCCGGAAATTTATAGGCGGTGGCCCAACGCGGTTCACGGCTCAGGAAACCAAGCTGTTGTTGCTGTTTCAGGTCATTGACCTTGATCACCATACCATCGATTTCGACACTGAGACTGGCACGCTCATCAATGATCTGTTCGTAGACCTTTTGCACGTCCTGAATACTGTCACAGATAAAGTGACGCTCGCCAACCGCAAAACCGAACTGATGTAACCATTCCAGACTGGCGGACATAGTGGTTTGTCCATGATGCGGCACGCACTGAGCAATCCCATAAGCATAAAAAGCCAATGGCCGCGAGGCAGCAATATTCGGGTCCAGCTGACGCAAACTTCCTGCCGCAGCATTACGCGGATTAGCAAAGGTCTTTTCACCTTTGGCGGCATTGGCAGCATTCAATTTTTCAAAACCGGATTTCGGCATCAACACTTCGCCGCGGACTTCCAACAAATCGGGAATGATGCCATTCACCGGAGATAAAAGTTTCGGCAGGTTGCGAATGGTTCTGACATTCTGGGTGATGTCTTCACCGGTTTCCCCATCGCCGCGTGTCACCCCACGCGTCAATACGCCATGCTCATACCAGAGTGAAATGGCCAGACCATCAAATTTCAGTTCCACATCATATTCAATTTTTTGATTTGGCAAACGTTCTTCAATACGGCGGGCAAAAGCCAGCAGATCTTCCTGATTAAAGACATTGCCTAATGACAGCATCGGCACGGCGTGTGTTACGGTCACAAATTTTGAAAGCGCCTGTCCACCCACTTTATCGGTTGGGCTATCGGACTGGATCAGGTCAGGATATTGTTGTTCTAAGGCTTTGAGCTGATGAAAGAGCTGATCATATTCACTGTCTTCAATGCTCGGTTGATCCATCACATAATAAGCATGGTTATGCTTGGCAAGCAGTTGAATCAGTTGACGCATTTGCGCAATGACAGTAGCATCTTGGGTCATAATTTCACCATAAAAAAGGGCGGAAAATCCGCCCTGTAGAATATTCAGCTTTTGGCTATTATAAAAATTGCAGTCTACAGATTCAACTTGGAGATTGAACAAAGCAGCCTTAAACTACCGTACCTTGTCCAGCACGATAATCAATGGCCTGATGGCGCCAGAATTCACGTAATTGTGGAGTAAATTCCTGCTGGTTCTGGTCATAGACCAGACCATCCACTTCACGGGCAATCAGACGTGAAATACTGTCCATGGTATCAAACGCATTTTGTACATCGCTATGCGGTAAAGCCAGGAAGAATGCCAGACCTTTCACTTCCTGAGTTGATAGGGTTTCCAGATCAAAGCCTTCCATTCCAGTATCGGTCATTTGCAATACCGAGAACAGCAGTTTTGAACCGTCTTCACTATAACGGTGGAAACAGGCCAATTCGCCATAACGCAGGCCATATTTTAGTAAAACTTTCAGGGTTTTATCACCTGAAAGTACACGGCCTTGCGGATAGATATGCAAAGAAATAATGGTTTCAGCATTGGACAAAGCACTTTCTTCATCCACTATTTTTTGCTCATGCAGATGTGCATCCAGAATACTACTTTCATCATTAAATTCAGAAATTTCTGCTTTTTCGATGTTGCTGTTCAGGCTGAATTCAGGCATTTCTTCCTTGGTTTCAATCTGGCTATTCTTCTGTTCCGCTTCTACCTGTTGAACATCTGCTGCCGTGACTACCGACTTTTCCACTACTTCAGCTTCTGTTGACGGGGCAGCTACAGGAGTTTCGACTGCTTTTGGCTCAACCGGAGTTGATTCAGCCTTGCGAAAGGCGGAAGGCTTTTCAGGAGCCGGTTCATCTATACCCAAGCTTGGCTCGATACGATCAGATTCGACATCCTGTTGTGCCAACTGAGAACGTACATGCCTTGGAATGATCGGGGTCTGGCTATCCGGGTCGATATGCAGGTTGGCATCCAGTGAAGGTACAGCCTCTACAGGTTTTTTGAACAGCATTCTTATACCAAACAGCATAATCACAATTGCGATAACAATCCCGATAATGGTGGTGATTTCCATATTATACCTCCGCAGCTAGGCCGTATTCTTTTGCCTGTTCCAAATTAACTGTCACTAATTTTGATGTTCCCGGTTCAGGCATGGTTACACCTAAAAGATCAGTCGCCATCATCATTGCAAGTTTGTTATGGGTAATATAAATAAATTGCACGTGTTCAGAAAGCTCTTTGACTAAATTACAAAAGCGTCCCACATTGGCATCATCCAGCGGTGCATCGACTTCATCTAGTACGCAAAATGGTGCCGGATTTAAGCGAAAAATCGCGAATACCAATGCTAATGCAGTTAAAGCCTTTTCTCCACCCGAGAGTAAGGCCAATGAGCTGTTTCGTTTACCCGGTGGTCGGGCCATCAGTTTTACCCCCGATTGCCAGCCATCTTCAAGGCTTAAACTCGCCTCACCGCCTTCAAACACTTTCGGGAACAGGTTTTGCAGTTCAGCATTGACCTGATCAAACGTGTGCATAAACAGTTTACGGGTTTCCTGGTCAATACTTTTCATCGCAGCCTGTAGCTGTTCAACCGTATTTTCCAGATCCTGCATCTGGTGACTCAGTTCCTCATAACGTTTTGACACTTCTTCATATTCTTCGGAAGCCGCCAGATTGACTGCACCGAGTTTATCAAACTGGGCCTGAGCTTTTTCCAGCTTCGCCTGATGAGCTTTGATATCAATATCTAGCCCGGAAATTACTTCACTATTCAATTCTTTCAGTTGTTCAGAATAATGCTGCAAATCAGATTTGGCTGCCTGCCAGGCCAGACGTTTTTCTTCCAGTGTAGTACGGAGTTTTTCATCCTGCTGCTGAAAACTGTGACGCTGTTCGGTCAGCTGCTGCTGTTTGTTCTGCACCTGATTTAATTCAATCTGCCAGTCAGCCCAAGTCTTTTGCAGCTTTTCAGTGATCTGCGCCTGTTCATTGAACTGGCTCTGTAAAGCAGGTAATTCCAGCTGTACCGGATCGACAAACTTTTTGGCTTGTTCGATTTGTGCAGTAATTTGCTGAGACTGTTCTTTTAGGAAAACCTGATCTTTTTCCAGTAATTCAATCTGCTGCTGGCTTTGCACATTTTGCCGGCGCAACACTTCCAGTTCCTGCTGCGCTTGCTGATTGAGCTGCTGTGAGTCATCCAGCTGAGCACTCAATTCTTCTAGCTGGAATTGCAGGGTTTTATAATTTGGTAGCGCCTGTTCCAGTTTGATATTCAAGGCATGCAGATCAATTTCCAGATCATCTTTCTGCATGGCATCTTCTTCAAGCTGCTCATCCAGTTGTTGTAACTGATGCTGTAATTGCTGCTTTTGCAATGCGAAAGCCTGAGCACTACTTTGTACTTTGGCAATATTGACATCGAGTTGCTGCAGCTGCTTTTGGGTATGCTTGTGCTGCTCACTGATGCTTTGAATCCGGCTTTGCAAAGCTTTAACCTGATCGGTGAGTTCAGGTAACTGCTGCTCCAACTGCATAAACTTAGGTTCAAGTTCTGCAAGTTGCTGCTCGATTTCATCCAGACGGATTCGATGACTCAATGCACCTTGTCCGGCCTGACTAGCTTCATCATAGTCCAGTGCAATCATCCAATCCGCACCAACATGGTAGCCATCTAAACTCAGTAATGTCTGGCCTTGTAATAACTCAGTTTGAAGAGGCAATGCTTGCGCTAATGTATCTACGACCGCGACTTGTTGCCACAGTGAATAATGTGGAGATTCAATCCAATCGGCCAGACACATCGTATTGGCAATCTGAATTTTATTCTGAACAGCCTGTTGCTTTAACTGACGCGCACAATCTTCAAGGAAGTGCTCGCCCTCTGTCAAAATCTGGGCAGATAGCCATTTTGCCAGAAACTTTTCGATCAGGCTGGCATGTACCTTGCCTGCATCATTGAGCTTAAGTACATGCATCAGCTGTACCGCATCACTCTTGGCATTTGGCTTGGCTTTGGTCAGTAATTGACTCAGGTTTTTCTTTTCTGAATGAAGCACCTGAATTTCAGATTTGAGCTGCATCAAGCGCTGCTGATGGGTCGCCTGCTCTGCCTGAATCTGCTCGAATTGAGTTTTTAAATCTGTTAATTGAATTTCATAGTCAGCGATTTGCTGTTCAGCTTGGGCTTTGTCTGCCTGATACTGCTCCAGCTCATCTTGCTCCGCCTGTTGCTGAATCTGTGCACTTTGCTGTTGGAGCGTCTGTTTCTGCTGTTCAATCCGCTCAATATTCTTTGCCAGTTGCTCGCTTTGAGCCAACATCTGTAATTTACGCTGTTGCTGCTGTTCGACCTGGGTTTTGATCTGTGCGAATTGCGCTGCCACATTGCTATGTTGAGCTTTGAGCTCAGTCAAGTTTTGGCTTTGCGCCTGACTCTGACCATCTTGCTGCTGCAACTGCGCCTGCTGATCTTCAAATTGCTGCTGTAAAGTATCGAGTTGCAGTTCAATCAACTGTAAACGCTCTTTAGTTTGGGCTTTTTGCTGTTCCAGTTTGACCAGACTGGTGGAATTTTGCTCTAGCAGAGACTGCTTTTGTTGCAGGGTCATTTCCAGTTCAGCCAGTTTTTTCTCGGCCTGTTGCCATTCACTTTGCAAAGGGGTGGATTGCTGAATCAGACGCTGAAACAGTTCACTTGTACTGCCTAAATCATGTTCAACGGTGGTCAGTTCGGAGCGCACCAGCTTAAAGTTTTCCCCGAGCGTATTCATCTCAAGGGTATATTCTTCCTGTAAACGCTGGCTTTGCTCACATTGAAAAGACAGAATTTCAATCTTGATGGTACGGATCTGCCCTTCCAGTTCTTTATATTGAATCGCACTTTCCGACTGACGTTTCAGGGTTTTTAGCTGAGATTTCAGTTCAGAGGCGATATCTTCCAGACGCGACAGGTTTTGTGTGGTGTGATCCAGATGTAGCATGGTTTCACGGCGACGTGCCTGATAGCGCGATACCCCAGCCGCTTCTTCAATATAGACCCGCATTTCATCGGGCTTGGCATCGACCAGACGGTTGATCATGCCCTGCTCGATAATCGCATAGGAACGCGGACCAAGACCAGTACCCAGGAAAATATCGGTAATATCACGACGACGGCATTTGCTGCCATTCAGAAAATATTCAGACTTGCCATCGCGGTTGACCTGACGGCGTACTGCCAGTTCATTATAGGCATTATAAGCACCGCCCAGCTTGCCATAGGTATTGTCAAAGCGCAGTTCTACACTGGCCATGCCCACCGGTTTACGCTTGGCAGTTCCGGTAAAGATGACGTCCTGCATGCTGCCACCACGCAACTGGCGTGCACTGGACTCGCCCATGACCCAGCGTATGGCATCAATGACGTTGGATTTACCACAACCATTCGGTCCCACGACCGCAGTACGATTATCTTTAAAATGTAAAGTGGTACTGTCGGCAAAAGATTTAAAGCCTGAAAGTTTTAAACTGCTTAAACGCATAATGTCCTGATTTAACGTCGTGAGCGTCTGGCCCACGCGAGTTCAATTTGTTTCATCCGTGTCAGAGATTCCAACACAAGGTTGCGCAAGTGTCGACAAAAATCTTCCATAAATAAAGTGGCCTGATGGCTTTTTCGTATAAAAATTGCTTCAGTGACCAGTTTAAATAAGTCAAAAGATTCCTGTAACTCGCGTCTGGAAATATTCAGGGTCAGAAAATAGCTCCGACGTAAAGAAGGCAGCAGTTCCTGATAGTAGCGCATCAGATAAGGATTCCCGACCATCTCATGCTGCTGGGCCATGCCCTGAAAGATCAGATCATAAAACTTTTCAGTGTGTCCTTGGCGGGTTTCTGCTTCTAATTGCTCTAATAATAGCTGAATGCGCTCAGCTTCATGCACCCGCCAGGTTTCCGCCATACGATGCACCATCTGCCCGAGCAATAACGAGGTCATGTCAAATAAGGCACGCACCTGCAAGGCCGACATTTCCGAGACAATCGCCCCACGGCGCGGGAAAATTTCAATCAGCTGGGTGCGTTCCAGCAAAAGCAGGGCTTCACGAACCGAACCCCGACTGACATCAAGCTCCGAGGCAATCCTGAGCTCCTGTATACGTTCGCCTTCGACCAGTTCACCGCGAATAATCTGTTCGCTAATGTGCTTGGCAATCTGCTCAGACAAACTCTGCGCTTGTTCTAATGGCATACCGTTCCTGTCTTTATTTTTATGGATACTGGTTTAGCCCTTCATTTGGGCTATGTTGCTATTAAACGGGTTTTTATCCATAAATACTTTGACATTGTCAGACAATCTTATGTCTATATAGCCAACTTAGGCCCATAAAAAAGGAGAATAGTGAGCTATTCTCCTTATACGGTACATCAGTCCAACCGAAAAGGTTTAAATCAGGCCATAAACCCTTGATAAATAAAATACAGGCCGACGGTGGTCAGTAGTGCAGCAAAACATTTTTTTAATACGGCCGGTGAAAGCAGATGTGCCACTTTTGCGCCCAGCTTGGCAGTGAAAAAACTCATCATGCTGATCCCAATAAAGGCATAAATATGAATATAGCCAATGGTATTTGGCACAGTGACCTGCGCCTGTTTACCAAACCAGATAAACCCGAGCGCACCTGCGACTGCAATCGGCAATCCACAAGCCGCAGAGGTCGCTACTGCTTTTTGCATTACGATCCCGCAGCGATTCAGAAACGGAACGGTCAGACTTCCCCCACCAATCCCAAAGATGGCCGATGCCACACCGATCCCGCCACCTGCAGCAATTTGTACCGGGGTTGAAGGCAATTTTTGATTCGGATCAATCTGAATATGCGCCCCCCTGAACATCCTAAATGCCACCCAGACCGCAAAGAAGCCAATCAGTAACTGTAAACCCTGACCAGATAAATAGTCGGCAATCCCCGCACCCAAGAAAGAACCAATGATCAGACCTGGCGCCAGATTACGAAATACGGGCCATAGCACTGCCCCTCGTTGATGATGCGCCATAACCGAGCTGATAGAAGTCACAATAATTGTTGCCAAGGAAGTGCCCACCGCCATATGCATAATCACGTTGGGATCGTACTGGAGCTGGGTAAAAACAATGTAGAGGATGGGCACAATAATCAAACCACCGCCGACCCCAAACAGGCCTGCTGTGAATCCGGCAATTGCACCAATCAATAAATATATGATTAACTCCATAACGATATTTACCACGTTTAGATTCAAATGGATGTAGAAACTCGTGAACTGCAACAACGATTAAGCGATGCAGGCCAACTCCCGGAAGTATTACTCATCAAACCGATTACTACATCGACCAATGATGATGTGCGCGAATTGGCAACGAAGGGGGTACAGCAGGTTCTGGTATGCAGTCATGTGCAGACCCAAGGCCGTGGACAGCGTCAACGTCAGTGGATTTCACCTGAAGGGAACATCTATTTAAGC
Source organism: Acinetobacter lwoffii (assembly GCF_024129595.1). Taxonomy (GTDB): domain Bacteria; phylum Pseudomonadota; class Gammaproteobacteria; order Pseudomonadales; family Moraxellaceae; genus Acinetobacter; species Acinetobacter lwoffii_O. Next base: position 8,672 of record NZ_JAMXXS010000018.1, read on the forward strand.
ACATTGCTGCATACACAAAAACCCATCGATGGTCGTCTGGCGCTAGAAATTGCGTTAAATATCCTGCAAATGCCCAGTCTAAAAGGCCTGGAATTACAGGTGAAATGGCCGAATGACCTGTATAGCCTGCACGGAAAATGGGGCGGCATTCTGGTCGAGCCGATTTCATCTACACAGGTGGTGGTCGGTGTAGGTTTAAATATCGATCCTCTGCCCACTGACCTTCCAGATCAGCAGGTTAGCTCCTTGAACGAGTTGGGATTATCACATACCTCAAGAGTCGAGCTGATTGCCCAGTTATATCTGGCGATTCAGCAAGCCGGGCAATGGTTTAATTATGGCAGTCAAAACCTGGCGGCGCGTTTCAATCGATCGGCTGCATTTATGCAACAAACGGTTGAATTTACTGACGTGCAAGGGCAATATTCCGGTACTTTTCTCGGGATTCAGGATGATGGTGCAGTCAAGATTTTGACCGATCAGGGAATCCAGACCTTTTATCAGGGACAGCTCCGCCTTAAACATGGTGGATGAACAGGCATACAGCAATGAAAAAATTATGGTTGGATATCGGCAATACCCGGCTTAAATACTGGATTACCGAGCATGATCAGATTATTGAACAGGCAGCAGAATTACATTTACAGTCTCCTGCTGATTTGTTACTTGGCCTGATCCAGCATTTCAAAGCGCTGGGCTTGCATCAGGTGGGATTATCTTCTGTCCAAGATAAAATCAATAATGAGCGTATTCTCAGCATTTTAGAAAGTCTACATATTCCAGTGATTTTTGCTCAGGTACAAGCAGAATATGCCGGTCTGATCTGTGGCTATGATGAATCTTCGCAACTGGGGATTGACCGCTGGTTACAGGTACTTGCAGTGGCGACGCAAGCGCATGAAAATTATTGTGTGATTAGTTGCGGTACGGCGCTGACCATTGATCTGGCGCAAGGACAACAACATTTGGGTGGTTTTATTCTGCCAAATCTGTACTTGCAACGTGATTCACTGATTCAGAATACCAAAGGCATTAAAATCCCGGATGCCGCTTTTTCTGAACTCAATCCTGGACGCAACACCATCGATGCTGTTCATCATGGCATCCTACTGGGTCTGCTCAGCACGATTGAGAAAGTACTACATGATTTTCCAGCACAGTTGGTTTTAACCGGTGGAGATGCCCCGCTATTTGCGCAGCATCTCGCTCAGTATCAGCCCCGGATTGAACCTGATCTCTTGCTTAAAGGCCTGCAGCATTTTGCAGCTCATTTGCCAGACACTGTCTGATAATGTCCAGCAACTGAGGGAAATCGGCAAAGCCATCAGCCTTGTTAAAATGCCCGGCTTTTTTGATCTCAAAAATTTGTGCATTCAAGCTATGTGCTAAACGCAAGGAAATCGGTGCAGGCACATAGGGATCATTACTGGAGATCAGCATCACCGCACGTTTATAGCTATACGGCAAGTTTTTCAGATCGAGTCGCACAGCCTGCAGTATTTTATTCAGTTCTGACCAGGCCACCAGCGGTGTATCAAAGGCCGAGACCAGAATGATGCCGCCGATCTTGTGTTGCTGCTGAATATAATGTTCCTGTAAAAAGTTTAAAACACTGACGCAACTCAGGCCATGTGCAACTAAAAAGGTATGTTCATCCATCTGCGGAATGTGCAGTTTCAGATTCTGCTGCCACTCTTCTAAATCAGGCTGAAAAGGGTTGGCCAGCATAATCCGTTTAGACTCAAAACCGGCATTTTTAAGCTGGCGACTGAACCAAGGGTACCAGTGATCATTGGAGGTCGCCTGATAATCCGGCACGATATAGACTTTCTTTATTATATTTTTCATAGTGATTTACTTATTATCATTGAACGCAAATTGCGTCGACAAAAAATAAGTTTTAACCAGTCTGGAGATGGAATTCAAGTGCCTTTTTGAACACCATCTCATGTTAAATTTTAAAATTTAGCGAATACAATAACATGCCTAAATTTAAGATTTAATCAGATAAGGTTCGATTACTTTCCAGAGTTCTGGCAAATCAGTACAGCCTTGAGAATCAATAAAATGTCCGTGATGCTTGGCATTCACCACAATGGCATCCAGACTGTCCGCCTGTTCCAGACTAAATTCTGGTGCAACCCGGTCATCGCCTTCAGAATAGATCACTACACGTTCTGCAATCTGCTGTTTGAGTAAATCAAAATCGATATCAGCGGCATCAATAAAAGGGTTTACTTCATCCAGACGACCTAACCGGCCATTAAATCCCGCGATCAATACCAGTTGCTGAATTTTCTGCTGTTTTAATTCTCTGGATAAGTAATGCAATGCGGCCACAGTTCCCAAGCTATGTGCAATAAAGATACTGTCCTCGTCAATTGCATCAATCTGTTCACGCATTTGCTGATCCCAGGTGTCCAGTGTCGGTGTGGTCGATGGATCGAGCCGAAGTACTTTTAAACTGACGTTTTCCTGTTGGGCTTTTTCCTGAATCCACGGATACCAGTTTTCTTCCGGGCTCGCAGTATAACCATGTACGACAATCACTTGGGTCATTTGAAATTTCTCTTTATTTTGTGCTCATGCTCCTGAGTCTGCCTGATCGGATTTTTATTTTGGGTAAGTAAATGTTGTTTTGTTTAAACCAGTTTGACCATTTATTCCCAATAAAAAAGGCGCATATTGCGCCTTTTTTTTAAACACAACTTATTTCTTGTCGTTGCCGCCGAACAATGGACCCATACCACCGCCGCCGCCAAACTGTTTCTGCAAGCCGCCGAGTGACTTCATCATTTTTGCCATACCGGATGGATTGGCAAATTTTTTCATCATCTTGGCCATTTGGGCATGTTGCTTGATCAGCTTGTTGACTTCTGCCACTTCCATACCACAACCTGCTGCGATACGTTTTTTACGGCTTGGGTTCATCAAGTCCGGGTTACGGCGCTCTTTGATAGTCATCGACTGGATAATCGCTTCCATTTTCTTGACCTGCTTTTCAGGATTGGCTTGCGCCAACGCATCTTGCAGACCGGCATTGCTCATGCCAGGAAGTTTGTCCAGGAAGCCCATCATGCCGCCCATCTTGTTCATCTGCTCAAACTGCATCAGCATGTCTTCAAAGTTGAAGCTGCCGCCTTTTTGCAGTTTTTTCGCCATTTTTTCGGCTTTTTCTTTGTCGACCTTGCGTTCAAGTTCTTCGACCAAAGAAAGTACATCACCCATACCGAGAATACGCTGTGCAACACGCTCAGGATGGAATGGCTCCAAGGCATCGAGTTTCTCACCCATACCCAAGAATTTGATTGGCTTGCCGGTAATCGCGCGTACTGAAAGCGCTGCACCACCGCGCGCATCACCATCAGTTTTGGTCAGGATCACACCAGTTAAAGGCAAGGCATCGTTGAATGCTTTGGCGGTGTTTGCCGCATCCTGACCGGTCATGGCATCGACCACGAACAGGGTTTCAGTCGGGTTAATCGCTGCATGCAGCTCTTTGATTTCACCCATCATGTCATCATCGATATGCAAACGACCTGCCGTATCGACAATCAGCACATCGGCAAACTGGATTTTTGCCTGTTCAATCGCGCGATTCACAATCGTAATCGGTTTTTCGTCTGCGCTGGATTCCAGAAAAATCGCACCGACTTCACCCGCGACAGTCTGTAGCTGTTTGATCGCAGCCGGACGATAAACGTCGGCAGAGACCATCGCGACTTTTTTCTTTTGACGTTCTTGTAAGAAGCGTGCAAGTTTTGCTGCAGTTGTTGTTTTACCCGCACCCTGCAGGCCTGCCAGCAGGACAACTACAGGTGGTTTTGCAGCGAGGTCTAGGCTTTCATTGGCCTCGCCCATCATTTTGGTCAATTCGTCATGAACGATTTTGACAAAAGCCTGCCCAGGAGATAACTGAGTCATCACTTCCTGGCCCAATGCTTCTTCCTTAACTTTCGCGATGAATTCACGAGTTACAGGTAACGCAACATCGGCCTCAAGAAGCGCCATACGCACTTCACGTAACGTATCTTTAATATTGTCTTCGGTTAGCTGCCCTGAGCCAGTAACATTTCTTAAACTCTGCGTGAGTCGTTCTGTTAAGGTATCAAACATTGCAAAATCCGCTTAAAATAGCCATGAGCAAAAAATTGTTTCTTAAAATAGAAAATTTATGCATAGAATGCTATAGGATACTGTAGTTCGCAGCGAATTTATATAAATGAATATTCATCACCCTTAAAAAGGTTTGACATGGTTAGCCTCCCCTTGGTTTATACGATCTTAGCATTAGTCGCTTATACCGCTTCTTTCTGGTATCTGTTCATTCATTTAATGTCTAAACGTACTCCGAATCAATGGTTTGTCTCGCTAACCGCCCTGCTTGGACTGGGCTTGCATGCGCTGGTCTTGTATGGTGATATGCACACCCCGCTGGGCATCAATTATGATGTCTTTGCCCTGTTTTCCTTTACTTCCGGTCTAATGCTATTACTCAGCATTATTTACAGTACTTATCGTCCAATTATCGCCCTGAATCTGATCGGGATTCCGGTGGCTGCGACCGGATTAATTCTCGGCTTTGTATTTACGCAGCCTGCAAAAATCATCGCACAAAATTCTTTGGGACTGGATATTCATATCATCCTGTCTTTGTCTGCTTATGCAGTATTGCTCATGGCGACTATTCAGGCCGTGATCTTGCGGCTTCAGGATCGTGAGCTGAAAAAGAAGCAGAAACGCCGGGTCTGGGTCAGTTTGCTACCCTCTTATCAGGACATGGAATCCCTGCTGTTTGATATGCTGATGACCGGTTTTGTTTTACTTACGCTCGCATTGGGCTTTGGCTTTTTTACCATCGACAATTTCTTTGCTCAGCATCTGGCACATAAAACGGCGTTCAGTATTATTTCCTGGCTGGTTTACGGTTCCCTATTAATCGGACACTGGAAGTTTGGCTGGCGTGGCCAGAAAGCTGTGCGCTTTACCCTGCTCGGTTTTGGCTTGCTGGCACTGGGTTTTATTGGTTCTAAATTTGTGCTGGAAATGATTCTAGGGCGATAATTCTGAGCCTTGAAATATTCAATTCATTGTTCAATAAAGTTCAATAACCAGACTCTAGCTTGAATATTCTTTAAACGGTGATACGCCCCGCACGCACCGACAATGGCCAGCGAATCACTCTAGGCAATTCTGGATCTTCCCATTCTGGCAATAAGGCATCTGCCAGTACATTTAGTGGATTATGTCCGAGTGCTTTAGTGGCAGCTTTCACGGCTGACCAGGTACTCATATAACCAATTAACTGATAAAAGTTCCATTCAACCTGTAATACCGGTGGCTGAATCACCATTTCCTGAAATGGAAATGGTAAATTTTTATATCCTTCATCTACATGGCGACGTTCAGGCGGCCAGTACGATGCAAGCGTCACCTGATAAAAATGCTTAAAGTAATGATTCAGATGTGGCTCATCCACACTGAACACGCCATAGCTAATTAAAGCCAGAATGGCTTTAGGTTTCGCAATGCGTCGAACTTCTGCATAAAACTTTTCCAGATCGAGCCAATGCGCTGCTTGAGCCACCGAAATCAGATCAACACTCTGGTCAGCACACGGGATCTTTTCAGCGAGTGCCTGACCATACTGAATTTTTGGATGCGGTTTGGCTTGGGCAAGCTGTTCAGCACTCGCATCAATAGCAAGCACCTGATCAAAGTAATTCGCCAAAACTTCTGAAAGCTGTCCAGAACCACAGCCGACATCTACAGCCAATTTAGTACCTGGTGACAGCTCTGCCAATAGCTTTCCCAATGCATCCCGATAATGCGGACGAAACAAGGCATAGTCCTGTGACTGTTGGGAGAAATGATCTTTAAATTTCCTATTTTCCATATATGCTTTCCAGACCAGTTTTATTTCAGTCTAAATAGCCAGTCAGGGAATGCAGTTGGAATTTGGTTTCAGTCACTTCCTGTTTTTAAAATGCAGAATTCATCCAATGAATAGAATCATGTTCTTGACTTAGTCATTCAAGCTATTCTGCTTGATCTGATACTCTGCCTTGAAGGCTTTGTAGCTCAGCCGGTCTGCGGAGACTTCCGTTAAAGGATTGACTTCCTGCATGGAGGACAAGCAGCGCTCTGTCAGCTGAATATATTCCTGCGTTCCCTTGCTTTTCCAGGCGATTTCTTTAGCTTCCAAAGGACGGATAACCCGCGCTGGACTACCGAGCACCAATGAATTTTCCGGGATCTGAGCTTTGGCTTTAACCGTGCTATTGGCACCGATAATGGTATTTTCACCAATCTCGGCTTCATCCAGAATCACGCTGTTCATGCCGACCAATACATTTTTACGAATGATACAGCCATGTAAAATCGCGCCGTGTCCGATATGACCATATTCTTCGACCAGCGTGACATTGCCGGGAAAGCCATGAATGGTACAGGAATCCTGAACATTGGCATTTTTCTGGATGTGAATCCCGCCAAAGTCAGCTCTTAAAGTAGCGAAAGGCCCGATATATACGCCCTCTTCAATCACTACATCCCCGATCAGAACGGCTTGCGGATGTACATAAGCGCGAGCGCTGACCACAGGAATCACACCATCGATGGCATAACACGGCATTATTTTATTCCTTTAAAAATGCAGAATTAGATTAGCTGACGGCTTCTAATCGCAAACCGCCAAAACGTTTATAAAATTGTGGATGTACCGGCGGCATCGAACCTTCCGAAGTCCGCGCGATTTCCATAAAGAACTCATCACCTGTCGCAACCACGGTTTGATATAAATTACTGCTCAGATTACGGGCATTCAGGGAAAGCCAGTTGGAGGGCAATAACTCAAAAGGCAGATTTGGATCTTTTAATAAAATCCGGCGAAATTGATGAATCAGCAAAATACGTAACTGAAAAGCCTGAACCGGATCCAGTTCATCTTCCTGTTCTACCAGATGAAAGAATTCCCGGAAATCTGCAATGAATTTTTCATAGCGCTGATGCAGTTCCTGCACCGGCCAGTTGGTAGCAACCATGCGTTTTACAGTTGGATAGGATTCCTGCCAGAGCTGCAAAGTTTCTGCCTTAAACACCACGACTTGGTCAGTCATTTTCAAGTTCAGCAGCAGGTTTTGCAGTTTCTGATGATCACAGCCCGGATAGGCCATGACATTGGTGGCGATATTGGCAAAGCCCAGCCATTCCAGTTCTTTTTTCAGAACCAGTTTATTTTCCAGTTCCACCGAACTGAGCAGCACCAGATCCCATTTCTGATCCCATTCCTGATGGCTAAAACTATAAATTTTTTGATCCGCCATAATAAAACGCTGGCGGCTGCTTTCAGTGACGCGGTAATAGCTGGTGCGACCAATTTTTTCAGACATCAGCCAGCCATTTTGAACCAGACGGAATACGGCAGTCCGTACCGATCGTTCATTAAATCCGAAGACATCCATGAGCTGAATCAGGCTGGCCAGACTGATGATGCCACCGCGGTGAAAAATACAGTCACCGAAGATGGTCATGATTAATGAGGTTCCGCTGAGTGCTTCAGTTTGAATAAAGTCATCAATTATTTGTTTTAATTTCGGATTCATTGCGTTTAACTTTACCTTATAGAAACTGGATGATAGACCATTTGGCTATCATCCAATAGTACTTCATGCAGACTTGCGGATATCAAACACGCGCTGTGCCTTGCCTTCAGAGCGTGGCAGACTCCCTTCAGGTAACACTTCGACACTCACGGTGATTCCGACCATGGTTTTAATCTGGCTTTTCAGCTGAGTTGCCAACTGGTGCGCCATAATGTCACTGCTATCTTTACGCATTTCGGTACGGATATGCAATGTATCCAGATGTCCCTGTTTGCAAATCTGGATCTGATAGTTCGGAATCAGTTGCTGGATCTGTAAAATCTGCTCTTCAATCTGTGATGGGAAGACATTGACCCCACGAATAATCATCATGTCATCACTACGGCCGACAATCTTGTCCATACGGCGCATGGTGCGTGCCGTGCCTGGCAATAAACGGGTCAGGTCACGGGTACGGTAACGGATTACCGGCATGCCTTCTTTAGTAATGGTGGTAAAGACCAGTTCACCCAGTTCGCCATCTGGCAGCACTTCGCCAGTTTCCGGATGGATAATTTCAGGATAGAAATGATCTTCCCAGATGGTTGGGCCATCTTTAGATTCCAGACATTCCATCGCCACGCCCGGTCCCATGACTTCTGACAGACCATAAATATCTAGGGCATCAATGCCCAGACGCTCTTCAATTTCCTTGCGCATTTCATTGGTCCATGGCTCTGCACCAAAGACGCCGGTTTTAATCGAACAGTTTTTGGCTGTGCCAAATTTCTTCTCAAGCGCTTCAATAATGTTCAGGCAGTAAGATGGCGTAACCATCAGTGCTGTTGGTTTAAAGTCATGAATCAGTTGCGCCTGTTTATCGGTTTGTCCGCCAGACATTGGGATCACCGTTGCACCCAAGCGTTCAACGCCATAATGTGCACCTAAACCACCCGTAAACAGACCATAACCATAAGACACCTGGATGATATCTTTACTGCTCAAGCCGGCTGCACGTAATGAACGCGCCACTACATCTGACCAGACATTAATATCATTTTGGGTATAACCCACCACGGTTGGCTGACCGGTGGTGCCAGAAGATGCATGCACACGTACAATCTGTTCCTGTGGCACAGCGAACATGCCAAACGGATAGTTATCACGTAAATCCTGTTTGGTGGTAAACGGGTATTTGGCCAGATCTTCCAGTGAGTTAAAATCGTCTGGATGCACGCCAGCATCATCGAATTTCTTTTTATAAACCGGGCTATTCTGATAAGCATGTTGCAACGTCTTTTTCATACGCTGTAGCTGAACACTGCGTAACTCATCAACCGATACTTTTTCAATTTTTTCCATTGCATTGTTATTCATATTCTTACTCCTGACGCAGTCTTCCTGACCACGGTTTAATTCATTGATTGAATGATGTGTTTAATCCATATTTTCTAAAACCAGTGCAACACCTTGACCAACACCGACACACATGGTGCACAGTGCATATTTGCCTTTACGGCGTTTCAGTTCATGCATGGCGGTAATCACCAGACGGGTGCCACTCATACCCAGCGGATGACCCAAAGCGATGGCACCGCCATTCGGGTTAATTCTGGAATCATCGTCTTGCAAGCCGAGTTCACGAATCACGGCCAGCGATTGCGCTGCAAATGCTTCATTCAGCTCAATCACGTCCATCTGCTCCAGACTCAGGCCAGTCTGTTTCAGCACTTTCTGTACCGCTGGAACCGGCCCCATACCCATATATTTAGCTTCGACACCGGCGCTGGCCATCCCGATCACTTTAGCTTTCGGGCTCAAACCATACTGCTCGGCAAACTGCTGATTCCCAAGTAATACGCAAGCCGCCCCGTCATTGACACCCGAAGCATTGCCAGCGGTGACTGAGCCGCCTTCTTTACGAAATGGGGTTTTTAAGGCGGCCAGATTATCCAGCGTCGTCTCTGCGCGCGGATGCTCATCTTGGGAAATGGTCAGAGTGCTTTTCTTCGGACCTTTGACCTCTACTGGCAGAATTTCTTCGGCAAAAATACCCTTCTGCTGGGCTACTGCGGTTTTCTGTTGGCTGTGATAGGCAAACAGGTCCTGGTCTGCACGGCTAATCTGATACTTTTCAGCGACGTTTTCGGCCGTTTCCGGCATGCTGTCAACGCCAAACTGTGCTTTAAATTTTGGGTTGATAAAACGCCAGCCAATGGTGGTGTCATAAATTTCAGGGGTACGGCTAAAGGCAGTCGTAGGTTTGGATTGCACGAAAGGCGCTCGGCTCATGGATTCTACGCCACCCGCCAAAACAAATTGTGCTTCACCCGATTTGATGGCACGTGCTCCCAGTCCAATGGCATCCAGACCTGAAGCACATAAGCGGTTCACGGTGAGCGCTGGAACAGATTCAGGCAACCCTGCGAGTAAAGCAGCCATACGCGCCACGTTGCGGTTATCTTCACCGGCCTGATTGGCACAGCCCAAGATCACTTCATCCAGTTCTGCCCATGGCAAGGCCGGATGCTGATCTTTCAGATATTGAATCGGTAGCGCTGCCAGGTCATCAGCACGAATGCTGCTCAGTCCACCGGCATAGCGTCCGATCGGGGTGCGAATTCCATCAAAAATATAAACCTGTTCCATGATTCTTCCTTTTAGCTAGCAACGTTTAATGGCTGCTGCTGAGTTTTCTGTGCATGTCCCTGCACCGCTTTCTTTGCTAAATATATACTAGTTCTATAGCGATCTTCACCATAAATACGATACATATTTTCTAAAATTTGTAAAATTGTGTAATATCCAATTCTATCTGCCCACTCAAATGGACCACAAGGATAATTAACGCCATATTTCATAGCAGAATCAATATCTTGTTCTGATGCAATATCATGCAATACTGCTTCACAGGCTTCATTCACCAACATGGCAATACTACGTATAACATAAAGACCGGGATGATCCTTAGACCAAATAGGTATCATATCCATACCTATGAGGAATAGCTCCACTGCCTGGCGCTGTTCAGCACTACACGCCGGTGATGCAACGACTGGAATTGCCTGGGCATTTGTCCAATCTGCATGCCAGTCCATCAACACTACAGGCTCATGCGGATAAGCCAGTTCAACCGACTCACCGAGCGATAATCGCAGGGAAAGATCACCAATCAGGATTTCATTCTGTTCTGCCGCCTGAAAAATGAGATCCACATGAGAGGCCTGTTTTAAACGTTCAATCAAGGCTAAGGAATGTCGCCATTCACCTTTTACCGTGACTTTGAGCTTATTCAGCGACTTGGCATAACACACTGGCAATTCATATACAGGCACAGACTTGGACTGCGTGTAATCATAAAAACCCTGACCGGACTTGCGGCCATAACAGCCGGCATCGACCAGCTCTTTTTGAATCAAGGATGGGCGGTAGCGTGGCTCATAGAAAAATTCCTGATAGACACTTTGCGTGACCGAGAAATTCACATCCTGCCCAATCAAGTCGGTGAGTTCGCACGGTCCCATGGCGAAATGGCCACATTCGCGCATGATGTAATCGAGCTGTTCCGGTGTGGTAGCATTTTCCTGCAAGGCACGAAAGGCCTCGGCATAATAAGGTCGTGCGACACGATTGACGATAAAACCGGGCGTCGATTTGGCCCGTACCGGAACCTTGTTCCAATCCTTCATCAGATCAAATACTGCATCGGCAATAGCTGCTGAGGTTTTCAGTCCGCGGATAATCTCGACCAGTTTCATCACCGGCGCCGGATTAAAGAAATGCAGCCCAATCACCCGTTCCGGATGTGGAATCGCCGAGGCAATTGCGGTAATGGAAATCGAGGAAGTATTGGACGCAAAAATCGTCTGTTCTGGGCAAATGGCAGCCAGCTGTTGAAACAGATTTTGCTTCACTTCTTTCTTTTCGACAATGGCTTCAATAATCAAGCCCGCATCGGCAAGCTGCTCAATATCCTCTGCCACAATCAGATTGGCGAAGGTAATTTCCAGTAATTGCTGGGTTATTTTGCCATTTTGTACGCGCTTGCTGAGCTGCGCCTCTAAAGCAGTCAAGGCACTCTGAACTTTGCCGCGATCGAGATCAAACACATAGGTCGGATGCCCGTGCATGGCTGCCAGTTGTGCAATGCCAATCCCCATGGTTCCAGCACCGACCACAGCAACTTTGACTTGTTCCAAATTGATCTGTTGCATGATTTAGCATCCTTTATATTCAGGGGTACGCTTCTGCATAAAGGCTTGTACACCTTCCTTATAATCGCTTGAACGTCCAGCCAGACGTTGCAGGTCACGTTCCAGAATGAGCTGCTGATCCAGATTATTGTCGGCTGCAGCATGAATGGCTTTTTTGATCAGGGACAGACCATAGGTCGGTTGCTGCGCCAGATGCTCTGCCAATTTTTTCGCTTCTGCTTGCAGTTGCTCATCTTCAACCACTTGCCAGATCATGCCCAGTTGTACTGCGCGCTCAGCCGGAATTTTATCGCCAAGCATGGCAAGGCCCATCGCCTGGGCACGGCCAACCAGACGCGGCAGGAACCAGGTACCGCCTGAATCTGGCACCAAGCCAAGACGGCAAAAAGCTTGAATAAAGGAAGCCGATTTTGCTGCCACCACAATGTCACACGCCAAGGCAATATTGGCACCTGCCCCTGCTGCCACGCCATTCACCGTACAAATCACCGGTTTTGGCATTTCAGTAATCAGCTTGATCAAAGGGTTGTAATATTTTTCAATCGACAGGCCTAAGTCCGGTGCATCGGCATTCGGATCGACCACACGATCATTCAGATCCTGACCGGCACAGAAACCACGACCTTCTGCTGAAATCACTACGGCACGAATCTGGCTGTCTTTGGCCCAGGCCTTGATGACCTTGGAGACTTCTTGATGCATGGTTTCATTAAAGCTGTTGAGCTGTTTTGGACGGTTAAAGGTCAGGTAGCCCACTGCATTTTTTTCTTCGACAATAATTGTTTGATAATCCATTACACACCTCTAAATTCTGGTTTTCTTTTTTCTAAAAATGCATTGATGCCTTCCTGGCGATCTTGGGTCGCCGCCAGCCAGACAAAATGTTGACGTTCAAGTTTCAGTCCCTGACTTAAAGTCACTTCATGAATCGACTTTAAAGATTGCTTGATGGCACGAATGGCCAGCGGTGCCTGCTTGGCAATTTTTTCTGCCAGTTCCAGTGCGTATTGCACGGTCAATCCTGCCGGACAAACCTGGCTACTAATGCCATGTTGCAAGGCTGTTTGTGCCGAAATCATTTCACCAGTCATGGCCCAGCGCATCGTTAATTGCTGACCGACCAGACGGGCCAGACGCTGGGTTCCACCGGCACCCGGCAACATACCTAAACCGATTTCAGGCAAGGCAAACTGGGCATTTTCTCCGGTCAGCACCATGTCACCATGCAAAGCCAACTCGAAACCTGCACCAAAAGCATAACCATTTACGGCCATGATTAAAGGCTTGGAAAATTCATCAATTTTTTTCCAGAGCAGTGGGCGTTGGTCTTGCTGGATGCTGACCACATCTAACTGCGCCAGCTCATTTAAATCAGCACCGGCAGCAAAGCATTGCGTATTTCCGGTGATGACCACGGCTTTCACAGCAGCATCTGTTTCCAAGTCCTGTAGACAGGCTGCAATGTTTTGCAAGGTGGCATTGTTTAAGGCATTGCGCTTTTCCGGGCGGTTCAGCTCGATTAGTACCACACCTGGCTTAGGTGAGCTGGTTTTAATGTAAGTCATCCTTGAACTCCTGCTATGCTCGCGGTGCTGTAAATTCAGCTGTTATTCATCAAAACTGAGTCGAACATTGGCTGTGGTTGGACGTGCCTGACAACTCAACACATAGCCTTTCTGAATTTCATCTTCTTCCAGACTGTAATTCACCGCCATTTCAACCTGTCCCTCTAACACCTTACATTTACAGGTGGCACAAACTCCGCCCTTACAGGCATATGGCAGGTCGGCTCCGGCACGTAGCGCAGCATCTAAAATACTGTCATCCTGCTTAGAGACTTCAACAATCAGCTCGCGACCATCGAGGATGATATTGACGCGTTCTTCGCTGCGGCTTTCCATCTGCTGGGCGGTTGCTTTCGGTGCAGTACCCGTATTGAAGCGTTCCGTATGAATCTTGCTGCGTTGAATGCCCCAAGTCGGTAATACCGTTTCGACTGCTGTCATCATTTCTTCAGGACCGCAAGCGAAACAGTGATCTGCTTCGGCAGAAATCAGATTGGCCTGAAATAACTGCTGCAATTTGTCTGCATCAATCCGACCATTAAAGATGTCACTGTCATTCAGTTCACGTGAAAAAATATTTACCAGTTGCAGACGTTCCTTAAAACGGTCTTTCAAGTCCATGATCTGTTCAGAGAACATGGTCTGTTTCCAGGAGCGGTTGCCATATACCAGAGTGAATGTTGCTTCCGCTTGACGGTTCAACACCGACTTTACAATCGATAAAATTGGCGTAATGCCACTGCCTGCTGCAAATCCTAGATAATTCTGGCCACCAGCCTTGGCGGCTTTCTGAAAGAACACCCCTTGCGGTGGCATGACTTCTAGTACATCGCCCGCTTTGAGATGCGCATTGGCCCAGGTTGAAAACTGACCCTGATCAATTTTTTTAATCGCAATGCTCATGTCTTCCTGAGTATCACTGCAGATCGAGTAGCAGCGGCGCAGCTCGCCGTCATCGGTTAAATGACGAATGGTGAGGTGCTGACCCGGCTGATATTGAAAAGTATCCAACTGCTCAGGCGCGAGATCAAAGGCAATGCAGATCGCTTGCTCGGTTTGTGGCTGAATCGATTTAATGGTTAATGGTATAAATTGGCTCATGGCAAAATCCTTCTTTTAGGTGGCGGTGTTCAGGCTTGTTATTGGTTTACCCTGCCCACCGCGCAATCGTTACAATCAAATACATTTGAAATAGTCAAAAGTTTCTAAGCACTCCCGACATTGATATAAAGCTTTACAGGCGGTCGAACCGAATTCACTTAATAATTTGCTGTTGTTACTTAAGCACTGTGGACAGGTGATGCCATCGGTCAATGCCACATGCGTACCACAGCTATGTGATTGGCCTTGCGGCGGGGCAATACCATATTGCTGTAATTTGTGTTTGCCCGATTCACTCATCCAGTCCGTGGTCCAGGCTTGAGACAGGTCCACAATGACTTTGACCGGCGTCAAACCATTGGCCTCGAAAGCCTGGGTAATTTCTGCTTTTAATAAATCCGTAGCTGGACAGCCGCTATAGGTCGGCGTGAGTCGCACCACAATTTCATCCTGCTGATTCAGCTCGACGCCACGAATGATACCCAGATCAATCACTGACAATACCGGAATCTCTGGATCAGAAACCTGCTGTAAAACGTCCCAACATTGATCTTCTACGTGTCGAATCAGATTCATGCGACTCACTCCCTGTGATTGTGCCGAATTACCAGTTCATGTTTGGATATGAGCGCTGCATGTATTGCAGTTCAGCCAAAACAAAACCGAGATGTTCTGTATGTAAACCCTGTTTAGCCCCACTGCGATAAGCACCCAGCTCTGGCAGGCTTAATTCAAATCGCGCCAGCTCGGCTGTAATGGTCTCCAGCCACTGGACTTTTAAATTTTCAATCTCTGGAATGACACCGCTATCGACTAGTTGTTTTTCAGCTGCCGTCAGAACAAAAAGTTCTTCGGTAAAACGCCATAACTGGTTTAGACCTTGCTGGGTTTTTTCATGCGCTTCTGCGGTACCTAAACTTAAGCGTTCCATCCAGGTGGTGGAAAAACGCTGGTGATATTTCACTTCTTTGAGTGATTTCACTGCAAAAGCAGCTAGTTCAGCATGCTGACTTTGACTTAAGGCGCTAAACAATAAAGCATGGTAGTGATCCATCAACCACTGGCGTACCAAGGTCTGGGCAAAGTCACCATTCGGCTGTTCACACAGCAGTAAATTGCGGTATTCACGCTCGGTGCGGAAATAAGCCAGCTTGTCTTCATCACGACCCTGTCCTTCCACTTCACCCGCCAGACTGAGGGCAGTACGTGCCTGACCCAATAAATCCAGTCCAATATTGGCTAAGGCAATATCCAGCTCCAGTTCAGGTGCATGACCACACCACTCTGCCAAACGATGAGACAGGATCAGTTGACTGTCACCCACATGTAAAAGAAATTCTGCCAATACTTGATTTGTCATAATCTTCACCTTTCCCTTTACATGTGCTCGATGCCAGCTGGAATGTTATAAAAGGTTGGATGACGATAAACCTTGTCCAAAGCGGGTTCAAAAAACTCTGCTTTTTCATCTGGCTGGGAAGAGGTAATCAATTCAGATTTCACCACCCAGATACTGATGCCTTCATTGCGGCGGGTATATACATCGCGGGCATTTTGTAGTGCGACTTCCTCATCCGGCGCACGCAGGCTGCCGACATGACGGTGACTCAGACCCTGTTTACTACGCACAAACACTTCATAAAGTGACCAGTTATTTTTGTTATTCATGAGCAAATTTCCTTATATTGATCAAACTATTTTTTAAGCAACTTTTTGTGCTGCTGACTGTTGCTGCTGTTTCTGCGCATAGACGGCTGCTGAATCACGTACCCACTTGCCGCCTTCCCAAGCTTTGCGGCGTGCTTCAATACGCTCATGGTTACACGGTCCCTTGCCTGCAAGAATCGCAAAAAACTCATCCCAATTGATTTCACCAAATTCGTAATGTCCGGTGGCTTCATTGAATTTGAGGTCTGGATCTGGAACGGTTAAACCCAGCTGTAAGACTTGCGACACGGTGTTATCGACAAATTTCTGACGTAGCTCATCGTTGCTGAATAATTTAATTTTCCACTGCATACTTTGTGCACTGTTCGGTGAATTATCATCACTCGGACCAAACATCATCAGTGCCGGCCACCAGAAACGGTTCACGGCATCCTGTGCCATCTGCTTTTGTTCCGGCGTACCATTAGCCAGTTCCATCATGGCTTCAAAGCCCTGACGCTGATGGAAACTTTCTTCCTTGCAGACGCGCACCATGGCACGTGCATAAGGACCATAAGACGTACGGCACAGCGCAACCTGATTGACAATTGCTGCACCATCCACCAGCCAGCCAATCGCGGCAACATCGGCCCAGCTCAGGGTTGGATAGTTAAAAATTGAAGAATATTTCATGCGACCGGCAATCAGTTTATCCATCATGTCATCACGATCCGCCCCCAGGGTTTCTGCAGCGCTGTAGAGATACAAGGCATGACCGGCTTCGTCCTGAACTTTTGCCATCAGCACGGCTTTACGTTTTAAAGTTGGTGCACGGGTAATCCAGTTGCCTTCTGGCAACATGCCCACCACTTCAGAGTGTGCGTGCTGACCGATCTGACGAATCAAGGTTTTACGATAAGCATCCGGCATCCAGTCCTTCGGCTCGATGGAAATATCCTTTTCAATCTTTTGATCGAAGATTTGTTGTTGATTATTCATTGTTCCCTCACTTATCCCAAGTGTTGATACACTCAAATTAAAACGATACGTAATTAAAATCAATATCTATTTATTGGTATCATTTAGTTTTTATCACTTATTTTTAATAAATATTTGTTTTATATAATTTAATATTTTTTATTTTATTGTTATGCATTTTTAAATACAGATTTATGATTGACATTTTCAATTTTTCAACACAAATTATGAAACATCAAAATTAAAATACATCTCAAAACGTATCATAAATGGAGTTTTTACAATGTTAGAGTTAGACAGCAGCTCAAGCACAACGGATTATCAAGATACTGCATCAACCCATAATCCTATTGCCATCAAAAGCTTAGCTTCACTGGTGTACGGCCAAGAATACACAGCGCAAGCCGATTTACGTACGGTTTATCATGCCATTAGCGGTGAAGCGGTTTATCAGGTCGGCAGTCAGGGCATCGATACCCAAGCCGTGGTGAAGTATGCCAAACAAAAAGGCGCGGCTATTGCCACATGGACCTTCCATCAACGTGCCAATGCACTGAAGCAAGTGGCACAATATTTGATGGAACGCAAAGAAGACTTTTATGAACTTGCCAAAGCAACCGGCTGTACCCGTAAAGATGCCTGGATTGATGTTGAAGGTGGGATTGGCACCTTATATGCCTATTCAAGTTTGGTGCGTCGTGAACTGAGTGATGAAACAGCATTGGTGGAAGATGCCTGGATTCCGCTTTCTAAGCAAGGTAGCTTTGGCGCGAAACATATTCTGACGCCTAAAGCCGGTGTCGCCGTGCATATCAATGCCTTTAACTTTCCGATCTGGGGCATGCTGGAAAAAATCGCACCGACACTGCTGGCAGGCGTACCCTGTATTGTCAAACCGGCCACTGAAGGTGCCGAGCTGACTCATGCCGTGGTCAAAGCCATTCATGAAAGCGGTTTCTTGCCAGAAGGTTCACTGCAGCTCATTTGCGGACAGGTCTTTGATTTATTTGATCATTTAAACCCTCAAGATACGGTCACTTTTACCGGTTCTGCTTCAACAGGGCAAAAACTGCGTTCGCATCCACATTTAAATGCCTACTCGATTCCATTCACCATGGAAGCAGATTCGGTCAATAGTGCAATTTTGACGGCGCAAGCCAATGATGAAACGATTGATTTATTTGTCCGTGAAGTTTTCCGTGAAATGACCACCAAAGCCGGACAGAAATGTACCGCCATTCGTCGTGCCTTTGTGCCAGCCGAGCTATTGGATACAGTACAAGACCGTCTGATTGCAAAACTGAAAAAAGTGGTTGTGGGCGATCCGGCTCAAGAAGGCGTCAGCATGGGCGCTTTGGCCAGCGTCAAACAGAAACACGATGTCGCGGCAAAAGTTGAACAGCTCAGCCAGGATGCAGAGATCGTATTCGGTAGCCACTTACGTCAGGACTTTAAACTGCAAGTACAAAATACTGAGAAGTCTGCATGCTATCCACCGACAGTCTTGCTATGCAAAGCACCAGCTCAGGCAGAAAATATTCATAAGATTGAAGCCTTTGGGCCTGTAGTGACTTTAATGCCGTATAGCGACCTCGCTCAGCTGGCTGACCTGGTGGCACGTGGCGAAGGTAGCCTGGTGGCATCCATCGTACGCAATACCGATGAAAATATTGAACAACTGCTCAGCAAAATTGCGCCATGGCATGGTCGTGTCCATATTCTGGATGCTGAAAGTGCCAAAGAAAGTACCGGACATGGCTCTCCATTACCTTTACTGGTTCATGGTGGACCGGGACGTGCCGGTGGCGGTGAAGAACTCGGCGGCTTGCGTGCAGTCAAACATTATATGCAACGTACTGCGATTCAAGGCTCGCCAAATGCCATGACTCAGGTCGGCCATAGCTGGACGGCTGGAGCTCAAGTCTTTGAAGACCGCGTGCATCCTTTTAAAAAATCATTTGATGAATTGCGTATCGGCGAGCGTTTGCTGACTGCACGACGTAGCGTGACCGAAGCGGATCTGGTGAATTTCGGCTGCCTGAGCGGTGATCACTTCTATGCACATATGGACAAGATCGCTGCAGCAGAATCGCTGTTTGGTGAGCGCGTAGCACATGGCTATTTCGTGGTGTCTGCCGCGGCCGGTTTATTCGTTGATGCCGCCCAGGGCCCAGTCATTGCCAACTATGGCATGGACAACTTGCGCTTTGTAGAACCGGTGAAAATTGGCGATACCATTCAGGTAGAACTGACCTGTAAGCAGAAAACCCCAAAAGCACTGCGCGATCCGGCACAGAAACCACATGGTGTCGTGGTCTGGGATATTAAAGTGAAAAACCAGCGCAATGAACTGGTTGCAACCTACGATATTTTAACGCTGGTTGAACGTGGCTAAAAATTCATACCCAAAAAAAAGGAATCATTATGATTCTTTTTTTTTGTCTTTAAAAATTATTTGTATCTATTTTCAAAAACAGATTGACGTCTCTCTATTTAGGCTCTAGATTAATTAAATACGATACAATATAAAAATAACAAGCATATTAAAAGTATCAAATAAATATCTCAAACGATCAGCACAGGATGTTGCATGATGAATGATAAATCGCTGAACCTAGAAATGGTTGAAAGGACGATTCAACCAACAAATCAAAATTTTGAGCCTACACCGACAGAAACGGCTGTGCCGCTGTCTGAACAGATTGAACCGCCACCGGAAAGCAGCACCTATCAATGGTATGTGGTGGTCATTTGTATGGTGGCTTACATTCTGTCATTTGTAGACCGTCAAATTTTATCGCTCATGATTGAACCGATTAAAGCCGATTTAATGCTGAGCGATACCCAGTTCAGCCTGTTACAGGGTCTGGCCTTCTCCTTGTTTTATGCCATTATGGGTCTGCCCATCGCAGCATTGGCGGATCGAAAGTCCCGGATTAAAATCATTGCAACTGGGATTGCGTTTTGGAGTCTTGCCACAGCGGCTTGTGGTCTCAGTAAAAACTTTATTCAAATGTTTATTGCACGTTTGAGTGTGGGTGCCGGTGAAGCTGCGCTTTCCCCTGCCTTTTATTCAATCGTTGCCGACTTATTTCCGAAAGATAAATTAGGCCGTGCACTCGGTGTATATGCGATTGGTGCCTTTATTGGTTCGGGCCTAGCTTTCCTGATTGGCGGCTATGTGATTGGCCTGCTAAAAGATGTCAGCTTCGTAGCCTTACCCCTCATTGGTGAAGTGAAAACCTGGCAACTTACCTTTATGATTGTGGGTCTTCCAGGCGTATTACTAGCCCTACTCATGGTGCTGACGGTGCGTGAACCTGCACGTAAGGGTATGAAAGTCGATCAGGATGGCCAGGTCATTAAAGCCTCTTTCAAAAATTCGATTGGTTTTATCAAGACACATAAAAAGACCTTCTTCTGTCATTTTATTGGCTTTTCTTTTTACACCATGATGCTGTATTCGCTGCTGGGCTGGGCACCTGCCTATTACATGCGTAATTTCGGTCTGGATGCGAGTCAAACCGGTTATATCCTCGGTACGATTATTCTAGTCGCGAATACTTCGGGTGCCTTATTCTGTGGCTGGTTGATCGACTTCTTCTCGAAACGTGGCTATAGCGATGCTGCAATTCGTACCGGTGCGATTGGCTGTGCAGCGCTGATTATTCCGAGTGTGCTGTTCACTCAGGTCGATAATATGCAGCTTTCATTTGCGCTGATTTTTGTGGCGATGTTCTTCTCCACTTTCCCGATTCCTGCATCGGCTGCTGCTACGCAAATGCTGACACCAAACCAGCTACGCGCACAGGTATCTGCCAAGTTCCTGCTGGTTTCAAACCTGATTGCCTTAGGCATCGGAACCACCGCTGTGGCATTAATCACGGATAAATATTTCCAGAATACCTTAATGGTTGGTAACTCGATCTCGATCGTCAATGCGATTGCCGGATTGATTGGTTGCTTCCTGTTGTACAAGGGCTGTCAGTATTATCGTGAGAGTATGAAAGTCGAGAAACTGGCTGATTAAAATGGCTGGATATCGCTAAATCATCCTAAGCTTCACTTTTAAAGGCCTTTAATCCACATTAAAGGCCTTTTTATATCAGCCCAAAAAGTTCAATTTTCAGGTACTCATCATTCAATTCCGATCCAGCCTAGACAGGCTGCCTAAAAAAACGTATAACACCGTTTTAAATTTACAGGTGTGCACCGTTGAAACTTGTGCTTGCTCCCATGGAAGGCTTAACCGATCCGATTATGCGTGATGTGCTGACATCCGTAGGTAGCTTTGACTGGTGTGTGACCGAGTTTATCCGTGTCACCGATTCCCTTCTGCCCGATCATATTTATCATACTTACTGCCCGGAACTGTTGAATGATGGCAAGACGGCGGCAGGTACACCGGTACATGTCCAATTCTTAGGAAATAATCCGGAGATGCTAGCAGCGAATGCCGCCAAAGTGGCAGCCATGGGCGCACCGGCAATTGACATGAATTTTGGCTGTCCGGCCAAAACCGTGAACCGTCATCGTGGTGGTTCAGTCCTGCTCGATGAACCCAAAGTCGTGCATGAGCTGGTTAAAGCCGTGCGTGATGCAGTGCCTGCGCATATTCCGGTTTCCGCCAAAATGCGTCTGGGTTATATGGACCGTAATTTCATGCTGGAAAATGCCCATGCCATTGAAGATGCAGGAGCAGCATGGGTTACCGTTCATGCACGCACCAAAGCCGATGGCTATACTCCACCCGCTTTTTGGGACCAGCTACAACCGATTCGTGAAGCACTCAAAATCAATGTGATCGCCAATGGTGAAATCTGGAACAATACCGATGCCAAACAGTGCCGACTAGAATCCGGTTGTGAAGACCTGATGATTGGCCGTGGTGCAGTGACCACACCCGACCTGACTCAATGTATCCGTCAAAACTCGGATGCACCTTTGATGAAATGGAATGAACTGCTACAACTGCAAATTCGTTTTATCAACGGCCCAGCCAAAACTGAGATCGGGATGGTCGGTCGTTACAAGCAATGGCTCGGCATGATGTCGAAACATTATCCTGAAGCCAAAGCATTATGGGACGAAGTAAAACGGATTAAAGTTCTGGCCGAAATTACCGAAAAACTAAAAGCTTCAAATATTTAAAACCAAAAAGCCTTTGAATCATTCAAAGGCTTTTTTTATAGGCTCGTAAAAGCTTATGACTGCTTACGCTGCTTTGAATACCACTTCGAAATAAATCCAATCACAAAGTATGAATAGATTAATTTCTACTAGCAGAACATCCATATTCTAATTTTTCATTTGTTTTAAATTTTTAGATATTAAAGTTCTTTCATAAATCATTTTTTATAATCACTACAAAGGAAATTCCCTCTCCTTGTAGGAGAGGGCTAGGGAGAGGTTTTACCCCTCACATCACATTGCGAGGCAGTGCTTCTTATCCCAGAGGGAGAAGAAGCTTTTAATATTCATTTAAATATCAATAGAACGATCATTTTTTGATTTATAAAAGAGATCTATGGATGCGTTCGCTCAATATTTAACAGGATTTCTTTTTTATCCAAACCGCCGGCAAATCCTACCAGCTTGCCACTGCGACCAATCACCCGATGACAGGGTGCAATAATCGAAATCGGGTTTTTGCCATTGGCTGCACCCACGGCACGTACCGCGTTCATATTACCCACCTGTTCAGCAATGTCGCGATAACTTCGCGTTTGTCCATAGGGAATATTCAGTAAAGCCTGCCAGACTTTTTTCTGAAAATCAGTACCGGCAAAGTCCAAAGGCAAGTCAAAAACATTGCGCTGACCAGCAAAATATTCTTGGAGCTGGCGTCTGGTTTCAATCAATACCGGATGCTGCGGATCTTCAACCAAGGTCGCCAGTTTCACCCGATTCGGCTGTTCACAATCCCAAAGCACGGCCACCAGCGCGGTTTCATTCGCGACTAGTCGTAACTGACCTACGGGAGAATCCATATAGAGATAACTTAAGTTCATGATGGCGCCCTGTCCCAATCACTGAGTTCATTTTCTATATTAACCCAGTACCGAGACAGGCAGAAACAAATTATGAAGAGGATACTTTCATCAGCACCAGACCGGAAATGATGAGTACAGCAGCCAGCATACGCAAGGCGGTAGCGGGTTCACCCAGAACCCAAATACCGATGAGAAATGAACCCACTGCACCAATCCCGGTCCAGATCGTATAGGCTGTACCTAGCGGCAAAGTACGCATCGCATAAGCCAGCAAAGCAAAACTCAGTACCATGAAGACAATGGTAATAATACTTGGGGTAAGTCTGGTAAATCCTTCAGACAGCTTCATCGAATATGCCCAAACGATTTCAAAAATACCCGCAAGAATAAGTACGATCCAGGCCATGCAGCCTCCTCCTTTTATATAAGAATCAGGCCGTCCTGACGATTTTTCCTGTAAATTCCGATACGTAATTCACAAGGGAGGTCGTTCCTCCTAGGTGTAAAAATTTGATAAAACCGCGTTTCAGCAATCTGGCTATTTTTACAAAACATCACTTATCGAGATACAACTTAACTTTGTCTTACTCAAATCTTCACGACATTCATGGCTACTCTGGTTATGCTAGATTTTGAAAATGCCAAGTCAGAAATAGTTCTAATAATCGGGCAATTCATTCACAACAATTACATGAGAATGGACTCAGAATATTAAGTTATACACATCAATTAAATTTAAACTTTGTCTGGAGAAATTACATAATGAAACACAAATATACGACACATTGATCACTTTTTGCCTAGTTCCATTATCAATCTATGGTGAATAAACAACCACCGAACACAAGGGTTATAAACAATAAAAAAGAACCCGATTTGAGTTCTTTTTATACAAATTTTGTCTAAATCGCAATCAATCAGGCTACAAATGATTACATTTTATGCAACATATCCATATGGTTATCAACATAGATATCTACACACTTATCCATAAAGTTATCCACATATTTATGCACTTATGAGTTTTTAACGATTACAGTTGAACCTGCCCTACTCTCGCTAATTCCGCACGCATTTCATCAATCACAGCTTTATAATCCGGCTTACCAAAAATAGCTGAACCAGCTACAAACATATCGGCACCCGCTTCGGCAATTTCACGAATGTTGCTTGGCGTAACGCCACCATCGACTTCCAGACGAATATCATGACCTGAAGCATCGATCAGTTTGCGTGCCTGACGCAATTTATCCAAAGTCATTGGAATAAATTTCTGTCCGCCAAAGCCCGGGTTCACGCTCATGAGCAGGATTTGATCGACTTTATCCAGCACATAATCCAGGTAATGCAATGGTGTTGCCGGATTAAATACCAGCCCCGCTTTTGCACCACCTGATTTGATCAACTGTAAAGAACGGTCAATATGATCAGAAGCTTCTGGATGAAAAGTAATGATATCAGCACCCGCTTCAAGGAAATCCCCGATCATGCGATCTACCGGCTTAACCATCAAATGCACATCAATGGGCGCCTTGATCCCATAATTTTTCAAGGCCTTACAAACACCTGCACCAAAAGTCAGGTTCGGTACATAATGGTTGTCCATGACATCAAAATGAACAACGTCTGCACCTGCTTCCAACACATTCTCGACTTCTTCACCTAAACGGGCAAAGTCAGCAGATAAAATAGAAGGGGCAATTAAATAAGGCTTGGACATGGGAGAACCTGGCTTGTTGAAATTGGATTTTTCCCATTATATCAAATCCGCTCCGGCTACTGTGATTCGATGTTGCAAGATTAAAACGCTGTGTAACGCTTTGAGGCTTATGCCGGCATCACCGCTTGGTTTAAAGTACAGGATAATGATGAATAGTGTAGAAGACTGATGAAAAGTATTGCCCATATCCAGACGCAACAAGCTTCACGAATTGCCAAACGCCTGGCCAATCACTGGAAACATAAATTTAATATTGATGAAACCGAACAAAATTTCCTGATTCATTTTCCAAGTGCGGAAGTGAACCTGATCCCAGAGGCAGATCATCTTACCGTAACGATTCAAAGCACAGATGAATTTACTGACCTGAATAAACTCGAAAATGTCGTGCTGGATCATCTGATCCGTATGGGACAGGAACATCTGACTGCCGACTGGCAAAGATAGGGACTAAAATGCCTTGATGATCAAGGCATAGCAATGATCAGAAACTAAATACGATGATCCGCCTGATCATTAAAGGCATGAATACGCTGAATTCTTTTATCCAGTTCGGGATGTGATTCCAGATATTTTTTAAACTTCCCGATCAGGCGAATCCATTTCAGTTCGGTTTCTGTCAGGTGTTAGTCTTTTCCATCGATATTGAGGGTGAAATTTTTCATTTTTAAGGTTTGCAATTCCTCTGCCAGTATTCTGGCATTTTCCACCCGCTGCAAAAAATTAGACAAGTGAATACTGGAAATCTGCTGTTGATGCAAATGCTGCATGGCATAGTCATCGGCATCCAGTTCAATCGCCTGCGAATATCCGGCATCGGTCAGGACCACTACAGATGCGGTGACCACATCACTTAAATCTCCAGTTACCAAGGCAAACAGTCCCGCCACACCCAGATTAGAAATCACTTTTTGCATGCTGTGCTTCTGTACCAGATGGCCTTGTTCGTGGGCCAGTACGGCAAGGACTTCCTCATCGGTGCCGCTGATTTTCACCAGTTCATCGGTCACAATAATGGTGTTATTCGGGATGGCTGCGGCATTCATGCCCATGCTTGATCCACCTTGACGGAAAATAATTTTTGCAGGTTTTCCTACAGCAATCTTTTGTTCATACAAAGTTTTTAATCGCATCTGCTGTTCTTCCGGTAGTGTACTTGGTTGGGTCTGGGCAATTAACTGCTGCTCTGTCCGGTTGCCTACTTCAACCAGAGTCTGCTCCGGAAGGAGTTTTGCCAGCTGTTTGGCGCTATAAGGAATCCCCCATTTTAAAATAATAATCACTGCACTAATCACGATGATCATGGAAAAGAAAATCAGGATCGGTGAACGTTCAAACTCCCAGATCGCATGATAAATATCTTTATGTTTAATTCTGAGCCAATGCGGCACTTTGCTTAAAAACTCAATCCGACGTTCTTCAGGTAACTCAATAATCGGTTTACGACCACCGACACCCCCAATATAAGCCATGTCCGGATAAGCAAAATAAAAATCTGCAGCGCTAACTTGTGCTGGAATATCCTCATCAAGTTTCAGGGCAATCCCTTGTTGCTGATCCGGTACAATCCAGGCACGACGGGCTTCAGCGAGAATTCCATCATAAAACTTAACTTCGACAGGTCGTTTCATCACATTTACTCCTATAGCGACGCATCGAAATCAAATACGTCCAGGATTTCATCGGCCAAGGCACTTGGGTCAGGTTGCAAGATATGCTTCAGGTCAGTTTCATCGTCTACTACATAGAGTTCTAAGTGTTTTAACTGATATTCATATAAACGGATGACAGCCCAAGGTGTCATTAAGCCCAGACTAAGAACACGTATCATCCAGTTGCTCAGCACAATCCAGCTATAACGCCATGTCGTGACCCGTGTTTTAAAGTAACTTTGACCAAGCTCCACATGATTCCAGGTAATGATGTATAAACGTGCAGAAATAATCGGCCAGACCAGCGCCAGACAAAGCAGATAGCTAAGCAGTAAACCCAGACTAAACAAATTGGTTCCAATCCGGTCCACCCAGTACACTACTGCTGCAAGCCAGCCAATACCAACCAGCAGGCAAAGACCAAAGGGCAGATAAACGGCAGACATAAATTTGGACCAGTTAATATTCAGCTTGAATTGCAGCTGACCAATCGATAAATGATTAAAGCAATAGCGTTTATAGAGCCAGATCATCACCGGACTAAACAGCAGCAAAGTAAAGATATTGATCAGGATGGCCAGAAATAAGACCCTATAAGCCTCACGGTTGCTGCCATTAAAATAAAAACGCACATTGCCATATTTGCTATTTCGGGCCTTGAATTTCAGGGTCATCCGAATGAGCCAGGGCAGACACAGTGCAGCGACCATTAATAAAGAACTGGTGGCAATGATTGAATAGTTGGTCAGTACAACGGTAACCAGATACAGCTCCAGTGCAAACAGACGACCCAGCAGGATCCGGCTCGGCATGGCCACAAAGTCGAAGCGATGGTTTAAAAATTGGGTATTGCCGTAGAAGTAGCGCATACGGCGTGCTTTGGCCCAAGGGCTGTACAAGGTCAATGTCACTATGGTCAGCATCAGATTCACCATCCAGATACCAAAATATTCGGATGCACTGCCATGAAACCTGAATCCATAACGCTGATATTTCGGTCTGACCGAAGGCGTGGCTTCAGTCGAAAAACTTGAAGCAGCTGGAAATAATGGCTCAGTAACACGAATACCGTCTGCTGTCTGCTGCATGACGACCCCAATTTTTATACTTTTATACATCTGATATTAAAAGAAAAACCCCCAGAATGTAAAAACATTTTGGAGGTTTTTTAATCTTTTTAGTACTGCTAGATGTGTGCAGTCTTACTTTAAGGATTTAACTGCACGGCATGGAATTGCAAATGGTCATCTACGAAACTTTGAATAAAGTAATAACCATGATCATAGCCCTGATGTTCACGCAAAGTTAGCGGCTGGTTTACGGCATTACAAGCTTGTTGAAACAGGGCTGGATTAAGCTGACTATAGAACTGGTCCGAAAAACCCTGATCAATCAGGATATCGCTAAATAATGCGCCCTTTTCCTGAACCAAAGCGGTCGCATCATGTTTCAGCCATTCCTCTTTCTCAGTACCCAGATAACTCGAGAATGCTTTGTCTCCCCACGGGCACTGGCTCGGTGCACAAATTGGTGCAAAGGCTGAAACAGATTTGAATTTTTCTGGATATTTAAATGCCAGGGTCAATGCGCCATGACCGCCCATAGAGTGGCCGAAGATCCCGATCTTACCGGGATGGATCACGAACTCCTCAGTGACCAGTGCATAGAGTTCATCGACAATGAAGCTTTCCATTTGATAGTGTTCAGCCCACGGTGCCTGAGTGGCATTAATATAAAAACCTGCACCCTGACCAATATCCCAGTTGTCGCCTTCTGCTACGCCTTCACCACGTGGCGAAGTATCCGGTGTAATCAGGATCAAGCCAAGTTGCGCCGCCAGACGCTGTGCATGCGCCTTAATGGCAAAAGTTTCTTCAGTACAGGTCAAACCTGCCAGATAGAATAAAGCAGGACAACTGTGGCCCTCTAAAGCTTGAGGCGGCAGAAAAATGCCAAACTTGGTCGGTGTTTTAAGATAGCGTGAATCAAAACGATAAATCCGCTGTTCACCTTCAAAGCTTCTATTGTTCTGTATAAGTTCCATGGCTATTCCTTATTATTACAACCGGTCTGTGGATGACATTAATCTAGGGAGATGCTGTTGCCGTACTAGTCTGTGGAAATAAATGCTGCTCCAGTTGTGGCAACATCAATTCCATATTCTTGCCAATCACCCATTGCGGTTCTGATGGCTCAAAACCTTGAGCCGATTCCCATTTTGCTACGGTATCTGTGGCCTGGGCGAACGCGCTTTGCAAGCTGCTATTTTCACGCATGGCTTCATCAAAGAACGCACGACCAAAATAGGTATAATCCGCTTCATTCGAACAGCCAAAAGACTGACGGTCGGCTGCCGAAGCCGTAATCACCAAGGTATTATCATTCTGTAAAGCTGAAGCAAAACTGCCTGAAAAACATGCCGAGATCACAATCACGCGCCAGCGTATGCCTGATGCATCCAGTGTCTCACGCAACCATTTTGGATCGACTTGTGCCAGATCCAGCGGGGCATTTTCCATTTCAAATACATTCGGCAAACCGTGAGAGGTCATATATAAAAACAACACATCACTTTCCCGGTTCATCTGCTGCCCCATACGGCGTAATGCCAGCTCCATACTGGTTTTGGAAGCAATCGGCATGGTGGTACGTGTCGCTGGATGATTGACCAAGGCAATCGATCGGCCAAAAGTACCAAAACGGGTATCAAACTGTTCTTTAATCCGCTCGACTTCAGAATGGAATACATCCTGATAGCTCGCTCCAGCCACTCCCATGAAATACCAGTGCGACTGTGCGAATTCACCATATTCGATATTTTCCAGCGCTTTGTTCAGCAGAGTTGGCTGGGCATAGAAAGCATCTTCGGCAAAACTCGGTGGAATTTCTTCGACTTTCCAGATCGGCTGATCTTTGACTGAAATCTGCCAGACCACCAGGGTAAACAAGGTCGCCAGCATAATCAGGGCACGTTCCCACCACGGCCATTTTAATTCACGTGAAATCACCCAGACCACTGCCAGACTTTGCCAGACAAACAGCATGACAAAGAGCGTTGGAATATAGTCGTAGAGGATATACGGCAGATAATCCAGATCACCCAGATACTGGATCAGGCACTGGAACAGCATGATGTGGGTATCTAATACCAGCCACAACAAGGCTGGCACCAGCATCAAGCGTGGATTATTGACCCGCTGTGAAAGAAAAATACCGACAATCAGGGCAATAAAAGGCCAAAGCGCATAACTGATCAAACCTTGAGAGTTAAAATCTCCCATACGGCCTGAACTGAGCCAGCTAAACAAACTGTTGGCGCAGCCACCCAAGATCCCCCAGAACACCAATTGCATGATGGATGGACGGACCAGTTGTAAAGAACGCCTCGACCCCAGAAATAACCACATCCCGGCAATTTGGTTGCTCTTAAAATCGTGCCAAAAATTAATGGAGGGTTTAAAGTCGATCATAGGATTTCAAGGAGATGAGTGGCTCGCTAATGTGCTGAATAAGTTTATGCTTGATAAGTATTTAATCAATGCTAATTTTAAATATATAACAAATCTTTGCTTAATAAAGAAGCCATTATCCTATTCAGCTACAAGTTCATGCTGAAAATACGCATCAAAGCGACAAGCATCGCCTTGCCATTGATGATTTGGCTCTTTTCCAGCCAGAAATACCGCCAGACGCGGACGTTTGACCACGACACGCTTGCCAATTTTCTGTGCCAGTTCTAAAAGGTTATCGCCCAGATCCATTTCACCATCTTCAGGCAATAACATATGCAACAGCTGCATCTGTTTTTTGACCTGCGCCTGCTTTTTGACTGCCTGCTGGTTTTGATCCCGCTGTGGAAACATTGGATCAAGATAAACTACATCGACAACTTTATGCTGCTGGGCCTGTTGCTGCAGATAATCGGCTGAATCAGAAAAGACCAAATGAATCCGTGATACGACCTGACTCAGGAATGCATCCGACTGGGCACGTGTATGGCTATCTTCAAGCAAGGTGAACAGAATCGGATGCCGTTCAACCAGGGTGACTTGCGCACCTAAATGTGCCATCAACAGACTGTCATGCCCTAGACCCGCAGTCGCATCGACTAAGCTTGGTTTTTCACTTAAATTACAGGTGCGTGCAATCATTTCCGATTTCAACGATGCGCGTTTTAAACGCCCGGTTTCCGCTTGCCAGTCCGGTTGCATCTTCATGCCGTTGGCACATAACCAGAGTCCGTCAGCATCGACACAGAGTGCCAGTTCAGGATTTAAACGGAAAAAACGTGCATTGAGTTTTTCAACAGTTTCAATCTCGACCTGCACCCCACGAGAAGAAAGCACAGCCTCAAAGTGCTGTGCTTTCTCTTGATAGTCAGATTCGGTATATAAGCGAATCGCGCTTACCATAGTTTCCAACCCGTATAGGCAAATAATAAAATTAGCAGACCCGAAGCAATACGATACCAGGCAAAGATCATAAAGTCGCGTTTGGCCACATAAGCGACCAGCGCTCGGATTAATATCAATGCCGAGATAAAGGAAACCAGAAGCCCAACTCCGATCACGGTCCAGTCTTCAGTCGTATTTAAGACATCATAGCTTTGATAAAGATCCAGCAGGCCAGCACCGATAATGACCGGAATACCCAAGAAAAATGAGAATTCAGTCGCTGCCTTACGGGACACACCTAGGAACATTGCACCGACAATGGTTGCGCCTGAACGGGAAGTTCCCGGTATCAAGGATAAAACCTGAATCAGGCCAATCCAGATCGCATCTCTAATGCTGAGTTCTTCAACTTCATGCACACGGACTTGTGGTGGATTCTTTTCAATCCAGATAATGATCAAACCACCGACGATCAAACCAATGGCGATGGCAATATCATTAAACAGTAATTGTTTGACAGTTTGTCCCAAAGTCAGACCAATCAATATAATCGGAATAGAAGCCAGAATCAGGCCAATGCCTAAACGGCGACCTTGCGGTTCACCGCTGACAATCCCGGTCGCTGCACCCCAAAGACGTGCCCAATATTCATAAATAACGGCAGCAATTGCCCCCATCTGGATCGCGATGACAAATACATCACTCTTTTCCTTGGTCCAGAAATTCATTAATTCTGATGCCAAAATCAAATGACCGGTACTGGAAATAGGCAAAAACTCGGTGATGCCTTCGATAATACCCATGATGGCCGCTTTGAGTAGCAGTAAAAGATCCATGCTTTATCCTAATTAATTATGCTTTGCCTTGTTCTGGAATTTTTTTCCACGCGTTATCGCGTAAATATACGGGTAATGCCAATTCTGCACTCACCCAGTTTTCTGCTTGCGCCGCTGCACGTGCAATGCTGGCAATATCCTGTGCGGTCGCATGCACATCTTTATAAATTGAAGTTTCGCTTTGTACCAGTTCAGCACCTGAACCTACCGGGGTAAACCGTACAGCTTGGCTGCCTTCTGCATAACTTAACAGTTGCTCATCATCGACCGGTTGCATAATCCCTTGTGCATCCAGTTGATAGCTTGCGATATAAACTTCGCTCATGCGGGCATCCAATACCGCAGACACTTGCGTGAGGCCGTGTAAACGATAGGCTGCTTGTGCCAAAGCCTGCAAAGTTGACACCGGAATCACCGGCACATCATTTGACCAAGCCAAGGCCTGAGTCACGGCAGCATTAATGCGGACACCGCTAAAAGAACCCGGACCACGACTAAAGGCAATCGCGGTCAAATCAGCAATGGCCAGCCCAAGATCTTGCAGACCTTGTTCAATCATCGGGAGAATCGTTTGCGTTTGTGCCTTGGCGCGCGCATCAAGCTGAAAAAATAGTTCTTGAGTATCATCGATTACAGAAACGGAACACTGCTCATTGGCAGTCTCCAATGCCAGCACTTTCATGCACAACCTTAATTCAGAGAATATAAAAAACGCGGATATGATACTCCACTCATATCCGCTACGCGAGATTTTCCCGAAACAGATACAAAAATGCCTAGAAAATCTAGGCTTATGATTCACTTATTAAAAGAGTGCCTTAGAGTTGCACTTCTTCCAAGTCCTGAAATTTCTGAAAATGCTCGGCATAATGCATGGCACTCATTTTCAGTTTCTGAATGCTGTCCTCATCCAGCGTTTTTACCACTTTACCGGGTGAGCCCATCACCACTGAATTATCTGGAATGATCTTGCCTTCCGGAATCAAGGCATTGGCACCAATAATACAATTCTTGCCAATCACGGCATTGTTTAGAATGACTGCTTGAATCCCGATCAGGCTGTTATCGCCAATGGTACAACCATGTAGCATGGCCTGATGCCCAATCGTTACATAATTACCGATCTGCATCTCAATGCCGGCATCCGTATGCAGCACTGCATTTTCCTGCACATTGCTAAAGTCACCCAATTTAATTTTACTGTTATCTGCGCGCACTATAGCACCGAACCAGACACTGACTTGGCGTCCAAGCTCAACTTGTCCAATCACTGTGGCCGTCGGTGCCACCCAGCCATCCCAGGGCTGATGTATAGCGGTAGGTAAGTGTCCCTGAAATTTGTACAACATTGATAAAATCCTATTCAATGGTTAAAAAAATTTGGAGCGTTTAAACGTTGGAGAATTAAGCAAGAATGGCCAGTCTTTTTTATAATCCAGCCCATATTGAAATAAAGAAATCAACATACGTGCGGTCAAGCCCCAAACCACTTCATTTTCTATCCGCATACTCGGAAAATATAAAGATTGCTGAGCAAAGCGAACTTCATAAGGTGTGGGCGTCACTTCAAGTAAATGCTGCAATGAGGCAAAGAAAATCCGGTCGATTTCCGTCGGTTGTGGAATCAGCTTCACTTGCGGAGGAATCAGTCCCACAATCGGTTTGACCAGCATGCCATTGCGGGCTTTTTGCATGGGTAAATCACCCATTAAATGTACATCAAAAGGATTGAGAGCCGTTTCCTCATAGGCTTCCCTTAAAGCCACCACAATATTACTGGTATCTTGCGGATCGCGCTTGCCACCCGGAAATGAGACTTCTCCGGCATGATTATTCAAATAAGCTGAACGGCGCGTCAGCAATACTTTCGGGTCAGCTTCATCTGTAATTGCAATCAACACGGCAGCATGCGCAGATCGGATACGCTTGGAAAAACGTAAGCGTTGCTGCAACCTTTGTGTCAATTCACATGCATCCATTCTCTCAGCCCTGACGATGATCATAATTTCATCATAGCTGATTTTAGTCGGGGCGGGAGAGAAATGATGCCAAATTTTGCTTTTTCAGTTATCCTGAGCTTACTTTTATCATTGATGATGAATATGAACTTCTGTGTGAATTGTGGACATAAAACCACTGCTAAAATTCCTTTGGGCGATCAGCAAATTCGCAGCGTATGTGATTCATGCGGCTCTATTCATTACATTAATCCGAAAGTGATTTGTGGCGCTTTAGTCTTATTCGAAAACAAAGTACTGTTGTGCCGTCGTGCCATTGAACCACGCTACGGCTTATGGACTTTACCTGCCGGCTATATGGAACTGTTTGAAACCATGGAGCAAGGGGCTGCCCGGGAAACCCGCGAAGAAGCCGAAGCTGAAGTAGACATTGAACAGTTGTACTGTATGTATAACATTCCACGTATTGGTCAGATTTATGTCCTATTTAAAGCCAATCTGATTGATGGAAAATTTGGTGCGGGTGAAGAGACCATCGAAACACGTTTATTTGATGAAGCAGATATTCCCTGGACTGAACTTGCCTTCCCGAGTGTAGAACATACCCTCAGACATTATTTTGAAGACCGTAAAAATAATATTTTTCCAATGCATCTGGAAACATTAGGCACGCGTCTAGACCATACCGGTTAAATCTAATATGCATAAAAAAATCCCATACTAAGATGGGATTTTTTTATTTTTAAAGAATATTATTTAGCTTTGACTTGATAGCAATCCGCGAGCTTAAACTCAACCGAACCACCGTTTAGCTTTGCCAGGCTAATATCTGCCGGTGTTTCACCCTCATTGTTATTATTATAAACTTTTTGAAAACTCGCATAGGTATTGGCCCATTGTACCCCATCACCTGCCGAATTCAGGAAAGTTACACGCCCATTCTGGCCGACATTAGTATCTAACACATTAGACAAATTGAGCAGTGCACCACCGATCACAATCGAATCCCTAGAATCCGGTGAAGACTGGATACGTGAGTCTACCCCTACCAATGCGCCATTGATATTACCAAACTTTTCATTGGCCAAAATCAGGCGCATGGAAACCGCTTTATCAGCCACAAATGCACGTCCCAAAGTTCCAAGGCGATATTGTTGTATGCCTTGATGATCTAAGAGCGTAGCTGCCAATACATCACCTTGACAGCCATTCACCGGATCAGTCGCAAAATTACTAGAGGATTGCATATTGGTGCGTACATCACCATTACTGTCAATGACGATTCCTAAAGTAATTGGGCTGACAGTGGTATCTGTAAATTTAAATTCCAGATTGGCATACATTGGGAAGATATATTTCTCCTTATCTGCCAC
This sequence comes from Acinetobacter lwoffii, assembly GCF_024129595.1. Classification (GTDB taxonomy): domain Bacteria; phylum Pseudomonadota; class Gammaproteobacteria; order Pseudomonadales; family Moraxellaceae; genus Acinetobacter; species Acinetobacter lwoffii_O. The sequence goes on from NZ_JAMXXS010000018.1 coordinate 43,686, forward strand.
GTTCTGCGCTGTTTTAAAGACCTGACGATCCAGATAACTAATCGGGAAAATCTTATAGAGATCAACGCTTCCCGTATAGTTTTCACCATCGGCCTGCAAACGCCACAACCCCAAGTTGGCTTGATCGGAAGTATCCAGCGATTTTTTGTCAGTCACCACCTTATAGAAAGCTTCTTTACCCGCGATCACATAATCATTCAATAATCTGCCTTGATACAACTCAAGCTGAGTCGCATTATTTACGACATTCAGGCGGTAAGGCGTGTTAATGGTTTTACTGGTTGGATGAATCCATGAACTTTGTGGATCAGCGGTCATTTGTACCGGTTTCACCTTACGGATGAGTTCAGCATTAACTCCCCCTAAGGAGGATAAATTTTCTTTCGCCACTTTTGACTGAGTATCACGCCATTGCAGGCCACTGCCAAAGGTATAGCCCTGGCGATCGGTAATCAGCATAAAATGGCCAAATAAATATTTAGTATTCTTATTCTTAATATCACAAGGGCTTTGATTACAACCCACCAGTCCATCTGAACCCGTCAGGTTACTTCCAATCACGCCGGATGTTGAAAATAATGAAAATTCTGGCTGATACACAGCTGCGTTGGTAATCGTCACCAGTTTTTTGACTGTGGTAAAAGCAACCTCATCCGAAATTGTGCTGATATCAACAAAATCTTTGATTTTAGTCGCCAAATCAGTATCAGTCAGACTAATATTTCCACTGATTTTAGCCAAATTTTTGCGCATGTCTTCAGTAATATATAAAGGTTGCACATCAGATGGATTAACAATACTTCCCTTTTGTAGTGCCAAAGCTTGCAGAATTTTAACCAGACGCATGGCCACCTGAACGGTAGGATCATTAGGCACCAAATCCCCTACCGGACGTCGAGCAATCCCAGTTGCAATATCGATTACACTTAAACGCGGCAGCTGGGTCTGGGCACTAAAACTAGCATAATCGCTGAGTTTAATTTGACCTAAATTAATCTTGCGCGAAGCAAAACTTTGAATATAAAACTCAATATTATCCGTCTTTTGACAGGTTCCAGAAGCAACCCCATTTTTACTGTCAAATAACGTAATAAAGGTATTTTCTGTATCGCTACTACAGTTAAAGTTCAAACCATCGAGCGGGTATTCCAGCCCCCATTCCACACAGTTAGTTGTACCCGGGGTACAAGTACCATTGGTCGTGGCTTCATCGTTTTTTTCTGGAATGACATTGGCACTTTCCCCACCACACCCGCTCAGTGCCGTTAAAAGTGTGGTTAAAGCGAATGGAAATAATATTTTATTTTTCATCTTTTTGTACTCGAATAGTCCTTATCGAATGGCGACTAATTTTAGTTGTCCATGATTTGTCAGCATCTTGTCTTCAACATCTATCGCGGAGGCCAAAGGCGTCAATAATATATATCCACTTTGAGCAGGAATCTGGAGAACCCCTTCGATACGCTCATGTTGAATAATATTCGCCTGTTCTTCCTGATTTTTATAACCGCCCGCTCCTTCAAGCACACAACCACGACTGTCTAAAAATACAACAAAAGGCCAATAATACGTTGGATTTTTCTGGCTAGAGGCATAAGAGTTGATCTGAATATTCTGGATATCGGATTGAAGCTTTACCACTTCAAAATCAAATTCGTCTGCTTTAAGAGGCGCACGAGGCCAGAGGTTAACTGCTTTTTTAAGGCTGATTTCTTTCGCTTTTTTAATTTTTTTATCATTAAAACATTGCTTGCCCAAGCTATCAATGGTCTCCGGCTGTGAAATACGATAATAACTTTGAGCCAGTACTACAGGACCGGGATCTACTTCTGGCGTTTGAAACAAGGATTTTAATACGGATTGTCCCACCCCTTTTTCACGTTCAATTGTCTGGATCCGGGTAGTTCCAATATTTTTATCTACTACTCCTTCGGGCATGCTATAGAAACGTTTTTTGCCTTCCAAATTAAATTCTTTATTTTCCAGATACTCACTATCCACATATTTAATGCCTTCAACCTGGCTAAATCCCGGTTTGTGTATAGTAGCAACAGAAGATTCAGTTCCAGCATCAGGATTTTGAATAGCTTGAGATTCCGGTTTTAATTGTGGTTTAGACTGAATCTTTTCTTGCGCGGTATGTAATTGTACTGGTTGTACAACCATATTATGGTCATGCTTAAGTTTAACTTGCCTATTTTCTACGACGGGCAATTTTTCTATGTTTTGTCTTACAGTTACAGGCTGAACTATTGCAGCTTCTACTTTTTTCAACAATCGAGATTTGTCTTCAGTTTTTTTCTCTGCATTATTACGGGGTACGACTAATGGTCGGCCATCTGGACCAATAATCGTAATAAATTCTTTAGCGCTTGTATAAAAAGACACGGATACCAGATTTAATGCCAGTACCGCTGTCAATCCAACGTTCCTTGTCTTGATCATTTTTCCCTTACCAACGCGTGCGATAGTTCAAACCTAAAATTGTAATTTTGGTATCTGTTTTTACGTTTAAACCTGCATATGGGTTTAATAACAGGTTATTTACCCCTGTCTGGTTGGCTAAACTACTGGTATTTGCTGGAATCTGATCTTTGCTACGCAAGAAACCAATTGATAGATCCAGATCAGTGTCTGCATCAAAACGGTAACCCACACCTAAACCAAATAACTGTGCACCATTGATCGGTACCATGGTATTACGCTTATTTTTTGGAATAGCACTGGTCCGTGGTTCATAACCTGCCCGAAGCTTCAAACGGTCTGTAGCGGAATACTCCATCCCGATACCAAAGTTCCACGGCGATTCAAATCCCATCGGTAAAGCCAAGGTTGAGTCAGTAACATTGGCAGACAAAATTTTGGCAATTTTTAGGGCTGAAATGGTACGATCAAATTCGAACTTAAATTCGTCCCAGACCTTGTAATCTGTCCAGCCAATATCAAAATTTACTTGCAAATCTGGCATCACTTTATATTTGATACCTGCCTGAAAATGCGCCGGATATTCAAAATCCTGCGACACCAGACCAGATTCACTCGATGGTATGTAATTAGGAAATCCAAGAATTGCAGCCAGAATCTGGCCGGTCGGTGAGGTCATTAAACCTTTAATCATTTCCTGAGGAGCTTTGGCATTATCAATATGATATTTACCTTTTAAGCGCATTTTTGCAGCACTTTGGTACACCATACCAAAACTAAAGTCTTCGCGCGGTTCCCACAATATTCCCAGGTTATAACTTGGGCTTAAGTTCTGCTCAAGCTCCAGTTGCATTTGACCAAACTTGCCAAATGGGTTCATCCCCTCATCCGCATTACAGATCCCGAGCAAAAGAATATCTGTAATAATGTCGGAATTTTCTTTAAACGGCGTACACACGACTTCGTCGATCATACGCAACATCCCAATCAACTCATTCGGGAAACGCAAGTCCGTTTTCATCCCGATGGCTTGATAAGACATCCCGATAGAAGCACCAATCGACAGTTGGTCATTGACCTCATAACCGATGGATGGTGACAGATAGGTAATCCGCTCTAAAGCAACCTGCTGTCCCATAAAGTTTGCCGGGTTCCCATCTTCATGACCAAAACCTGCCATGAGAGGAGCATAAACAGCAGTCGCATAAGTGGCTTTCGATCCAGGGGGATTGTATGCGATCCCCATGGTCGGTGCAGTCAAAGGAAGACCTTCGCCTAAATCCACCATTTTTTTCAGAAAAGGGACATAAAGGCTGACATATTCCACATCGCCTTTGACCGGACCTTTAAAATCGGTACACAAATCAGATGAAACTTCAGGACCATCATTACAGACAATAGGATCATCAGAATAGCCAAATACGTTATATCCGGCGGGTACTGAAAACTCACGCTGGATATCAAAATTAGCCACAATGATTTGCTGTTCGGTTTGCAGACCATCAATTTTAGTCAGTGCAGCCGGGTTAAAGTGGATGGCATTGACCCCTGGAGGATCTGCAGTGACGGCATTCCCCATGGATAGTGCACGTAAATCAACTGAAAGGTTGGTTCCCAATTGTGCAAAGGTATAACTTGAACAGCCCGCAAGAATAATTCCTGTTAATAACGGGCTAAGTCGAATGTTTTTCATACGACACCCCTATTAACTGATTTTTTTACCAAAACCTAAAATATCAAGTGGGAATGATAATCCCAACGAAACATCCGGTGCATCTTCGGTCAGCCCTAGGCCAACGGTACCATTAACAATTGTTTCTGGAGAGACTCGCACACCTAAGGAAATTGCAAAGGTAGAACTGGTCTGATCTGCAGCAGAATAACTTTCACCAGTGTTATAGTTAAATTCCGCACCAGTATTAAAGCTCTGCTGATAGGACATGGTCATCGAAACATCATAGTTAAATGAATATGCGAAACCAAAGGCAAAGCCTCCACTAACACCAGGTTCAAACTCCTCAATAATCCGGCTACCTCGACGCTGATTCAGGCCCGATTCTTTAAAACCATAGTTCGCAGAAACTGATGCAAACAATACGACTGGGTCAATGTATTTACGCGTACTAGCACCTACTCCAGCAGAATAATAGCCCTTTCCTGCTGCCAGATCTGTCGCGGCATTAATTTCATAAGGGCTGTCACCCGTTTTGGTCGATAAATTACCAAATAAAATCAGAGGCAGACGACCCGCTTTTAGGGGAAAGGGTTCCCAGCGAGCACCCAAACTAATATCACCCAAACCCGCAGTAGAGGTATCTTTCAACAAGTCAGTTTTGGCCACTAAAGGTAGGGATGCAGTCAAGGTCAGGTTATCTTTCACGCCATATTGGAAAGTGAAAGTATTAGTCATACTATGTGTTGCATTTTCTTGAACACGTAGTTGATACAATTGGCCCTGAGCCATTTCTATATCGAGTTGAGTGTCTCGATAATAGGTATAATCAATATCGTAATATGATGAAATTTCGCCTTGTTTTATCAGAGAGTATTGGCGTTCATTTGACGTAAATACTTCTTCCAGATTAGCTGCCTGAGTAGCATCTCCTTCTTGTTGCTGTAAAGCTTGAGATGCATCTACTACTTGGCCAGCCTGAGTCTCTACAGGTGCTGCTGTTTCCACGACAGCCTCTTCAACTGCTTCATATTCACCTAGTTCTGACTCTTCTGCAGCCTGCGTTTCGACTTGCCCAGTTTGATCGGGTACAGATGCAGCAGTTTCAACAACAACTTCTTCATTAACTGTTTCGTATTCACCTAGTGCTGGTTCTTCTGCAGCAAATGCAACGCCCATTACCATTTGAATGCTCAGTGCCAAGAACGTCTTGTTCATCCATTTACTGTTCATATCCATTTCACCATTTTAATTTTTATTACTGTTTTTCGTTTTATTTATTCTTGTAATACAGTCTCAGGAAGTTATGTTGATATTCCCCAAATTGTTCTGATTCTGTATTACGATTACGGTCCATACGGATCGTAGAAGCTTTATCAGCAATTTTGTCCATATAAAATTGTGGGTACTGCATGTCAACCAAGGCATAGCGATTGATCGTAGCATCTTCTACATGGCGCATATCTGATTCTTTTAATGCTAGAAAATTTTTGCGATATTGTTCAGGTACATTAATCAGGAACAAAGTATTATTTTCCCAAATATCCTGAAAACGCCGTTCCTCAAAACTGATATTACCAAGTGCCGGATCTGCAACATAAACCCGGCCATTTTTATAACCTTTATAAACTACAAAATGCTTAAATCCCGCATAAGAAATCGGAACAATGGCAGGCTGATCTTGATTGACTAAATCTTTGAACTCTCCTCGATAGCCTCCACTTTCCAACCCTAAGGCTGAAACAAAGCGCTTCATATCAAGCAGAGAAAAACTACGGCGTTCAACAATTTTATCCGTTTCACCGAATTTCATCAGCCCGCTCATGACTTGCTGCTCATCCAGCTGTGTACCGACATAACCATTGAGGAGGGTCGTCAGTGCTGCCGAACCACAACTATAGTCATAAGCTTGACGTACAATGCCCTGAAACTGATCCAGAAGTGCCGGTTTTACTTCCACAGCTTCACGGTGCATACGCACAAAAGAGTCATTTCTTGAATCAAGAACTTCAGTATAGTGAACAGCCCCATTCGGCTGTTTTTTGATATCCAGAGCTTCTTTGGCAGCGTAATACATCAATGCCGAGCCCAACGCGATCTCTAACATAATTATTAACTTTTCTTATAATGGGCATGATGTGCCTATTTTTCTTTTTATAGAGCATTCACTCTACTTCCCTGTAACTAGAAAGATACCTGCTTTTTCAAAAAAATACAGTATTTTTTTTATTTTTTAGATAAGTGAGATAGTCATAAAAAAGCGCGTGTAAACACGCGCTTTTTTAAAATAAAGATTAGTGACCCGAAATGGTAATAATTGCGCCTTTAGTATAACTACCTTGAGCTTGAGAGTAGAAAGTTTGTAAACCTTGAACTTCCATATCACCAATTGATGATCTTGCTTCACGGTTACCTAAATGAATACCTTTAATGTATTGGTCTTTCGCCCCAGTATCATTACTTACAATACGAACATGCGCTGCCTTACCTAACTGAGCTGTAGTACCTACATAAGCATCGTTATATACAGAAATATTCTGACTAATGGTTAAATCATTAGAATCCGCATCTGCAATTTTGATACTTTCAACAAAAATCTCACCGGCTTCACGTGTAGTCACTGGAGTCGTACCTACAAGCCCCACTGCTTTATTTTTAGACGAGTTATCTAAAATACCTAGGTTTTTAATTTCTAGACCACCTACCATTACACTATTCATCTTGATCATAGCGCCTTGTGGAGCAGCACCCAGTTGAATATTGGCATTTATCACACCAGTTTTAACGTCAAAACCACTAATGATGTCGTTTACAACACCGGCACCACCTCGACGAATCGAATCCGGATCATCTGTACCAGATGCAGTTACACCAATTCGGCCAACTTTGATATCTAGACCCGATACTTGTGCAGCAACATTAATGAAAGGATTACCAGCACCAGCATCCGAATCAATTACCAAGTCAGCAAGGTTACGGGATGCAAGTAAATAGGCACCATTATTGTCATAATTGGCACCGATTACTACACCATGCGTTGCAGTAGTAGGATCAGCAAGAGCAGCAGCATCAGGTGCTGTATCAGTCTTACCACGGATTACGATCGCACCTGCTGTAGAAGTACCTCCGAAACCCGCCTCATTTGCAACACCTTTTGGCGCTAAACCGTCGTTATCATGGATAAATAATTTTTCAATAGCAATTTTCGAGATGCCGATACCAATTGTCAAACCGTCTTGACCCGTTGTTTCGCTTAGAGATGCATCATCCATTGCTTGCATCGCCATCGCATTGGCACTAAATGCAACTGAAGTCGCTAAAACTAATTTTGTAAATTTTTTCATTGTTTACTCTCCCAAGAGTACTATTTTTTTGGTTGTGAATTACTCAGTGTTTAGGCTGTATTTTTTATTTTCTGACAGCTTAAGCATCTTTCCTTGAGTAATTTGCTAGCCCACTTAAATTAGCGTCGAGTCAGTTTTTGATCAACTGTTGTTGGTCGCAATCTGTCGCTTACCGATAAACGGTATTTCATGATTTAAAAATATTTTCCTGACTTCTTGATATAAAATAGTGAGTCATATTGAACTCTCCATAACTGAATGACCGAAGCTCTCTATCATCGTCCCTTAAAGTTTGAATCACGTCTGGTTACAGATCTATTATCCGCATTGAAGACATTAGATCATCTGGTGTATTTAAATAATAATGGTCAGCCTTTTATTGCCTGCTGCGCTCAAGAATATTTTGTGGCGCAGACATCACAAATTCAGTCTTTTAAAAGAACAGGGATTGAACACTATCAGCCCAGCCCATCTGAGTTTAATTTAGTGATTGATGCATTAAAAAATCCTCAAAAGAATGGATTTCATGGAGGCTATGTCGGTTTTATTGGCTACGATTATGCGGCTCAACAATATATTCAGTATCCAGATCGTCCTCAACCTGGTTTATTTATTGGTCAATTTCCTTCCTACATTAAACCAATCCCTGATGGCTGGATGTTCTATAGTGATGATCCACAGGCAGAACAGATTTTCAATCATATTCAGAACCTACTTAATCAAGATAAAATTCACCCGACATTTCATTTAAAAAATCCTTGTACCTCACGCTGGGCCAAATCTGTCTATACTCAGGCTTTTCAGAAAATTCAGGACTATATTGTTGCAGGTGACTGCTATCAGATTAATCTGACCCAAGAATTTAAAGGTCGTGCCCAAGGCTCCCTCTTAGCCACTGCCCAAGCATTCTGGACATTAACCGAAGCGCCCTATGCGGGTTATTTGTGTATTGGTGATTTTGAATTACTCAGCTGCTCACCCGAGTTATTTATTGACTTCGAAAAAAATCGGAAAATTATCACCAAACCAATTAAAGGCACCATGCCACGCCATAGCGATCCAGTGCTGGATGAACAATCTAAACACACCTTAAAAGCATCGGAAAAAGATCAGGCAGAAAATGTCATGATTGTGGATTTATTACGTAATGATTTAAGTATTTATGCGGAAACAGGTTCGGTTAAAACACCCAAATTATTTAATATCGAAAGTTTTAATCAAGTGCATCATATGGTGAGCGAAGTAGAAGCGACCTTAAAAGCGGATGTGAATCCTTTCGAGGTGCTAATGTCAGCCCTACCAGGTGGCTCAATTACGGGGGCACCTAAAATTCGTGCCATGCAGATTATTGCTGAATTGGAAGGTGCAGCACGTGGAGCTTATTGTGGATCAATGGGTTATTTTAATTTTGATGGTACCGGCTCCTGGAACATTCTGATTCGTTCCCTCCAAAAATATCAAGAAGATGTTTCTTTATGGGCGGGCGGTGGAATTACCATTTCTTCAGATTGTGATGCAGAATATCAGGAATGTTTTGATAAAGTTTCAGCGATGCTGGATCTATTAAATACATGGTATCAGCCTGAATAAATAAAAAGCGAATCATTTGATTCGCTTTTTTCTACGAAGCTCCCCTAACCCTCCTTTACTCAAAGAGGAAACTCCTCCCTTTTCAAAGGGAAGCTAGGAGGGATTTTAATCATATCAAAATCTCATTTTTTAGCGTATTTACTAAACGCTGATTTTGCTCATCTGTACCAATGGTAATTCTTAAGAACTGGTTAATACGTGGCTTGTTAAAATAACGCACGATAATGCCACGTTCACGCAGCTCACTTGCAAGCTCACCTGCATCCTTAGATGGCAATGAGGCAAAAATAAAGTTGGCACTCGATGGTAAAACTTTAAAACCTAGCTCATTTAATTGGGACACCAACTTTTCACGACTCGCAATCACTTTTGCATTTTGTGCTTCAAAGTAGGCCTGATCTTCAAATGAAGCGACCGCTGCAGCAATCGCAAAACGGTCCATCGGATAAGAGTTAAAGCTATTTTTGACTGCTTCAAGTGCTGCAATCAAATGAGGCTGGGCAACTGCGAAACCTACTCGCAGACCTGCAAGAGAACGTGACTTCGATGTGGTTTGACATACCACTAAATTTTCATATTTCTCAACCAGCCTGACTGCTGATTCAGCACCGAAGTCGACATAGGCTTCATCAATTACCACCACTGAATCCGGATTGGCTTGCAGAATTTCCTCAATGGCCGCCAAGCCCAGATCAATACTGGTCGGTGCATTCGGATTGGTAATGATAATACCGCCATTAGCTTGTTTATAGTCATCCACAACAATTTCAAAGTCATCATTCAGTGGCAAGATTTTGGTTTTGACGCCAAAAAACTGACTATAAACCGGATAGAAACTATAGGTAATATCTGGATAAAGTACAGGCCGTTCTTGAACAAAAAATGCTTTAAAGATATGTGCCAAGACTTCATCTGAGCCATTGCCGACAAAGACGGTTTCAACAGGTACATTTTGCTGTTTAGCGATCGCCTGTTTCAGTTCAGATGCATCCGGATCTGGATACAAACGCAAAACATCTGCCGAATTCGCAAGTACCTTTTGAACCGCTTCTACCACTTTGGGTGAAGGTGGATACGGATTTTCATTGGTATTAAGTTTTAAAATATTCTGGATTTTTGGTTGTTCGCCTGGAGTATACGGTTTTAATTCACGTACTTCAGGACTCCAAAAACGCATTTGTTCTGTTGTGATATTCATTTTGTATTCTCTTTAAACCCTCTCCTAACCTCTCCCTGAGCCATATATGGCGCAAGAGAGGAATTTTCATTACTAAAGACACAAGATTTTTGTGGTTTAAATTCTCCTCTCCTTTTAGGAGAGGGTCAGGGAGAGGTTGTAATGCTATTTATGATTGATAACGATAACGTGCTGACTGTGCATGTGCATCCAAGTTCTCTTGTTGCGCCAAGATATCCGCAGTTTTTGCTAAAGTTTGTACACCTTCTTGTGAGCACATAATCAGACTTGAACGCTTCTGGAAATCATAGACACCAAGTGGCGATGAAAAGCGCGCAGTACCTGAAGTTGGCAAGACATGGTTTGGCCCGGCACAGTAATCACCAATGGCTTCAGGCGTATAACGACCCATAAAGATTGCACCTGCATGACGAATGCTATCAGACATTGCTTCTGCATCATCTAAACATAACATCAAATGCTCAGGTGCCACCTGATTAATCAAATCCGATGCTTCCTGACGGTCTTTTACGAGCACCAAAGCACCACGATTGGCAATCGAAGTACGGGCAATTTCTGCCTTTGGCAATGTTGCCAGATGCATTTCTATTGCCTGTTCAACGGCATTTAGCAACTGTTCATCTGGTGTGATGAAAATGGCTTGTGCCACAGTGTCATGTTCAGCTTGCGAAAGTAAATCCATCGCCAACCATTCAGCATTATTTTGGCCTTCGGCATAGACCAAAATTTCAGAAGGTCCTGCAATCATGTCGATACCGACCTGACCGAACACCGCACGTTTTGCCGCAGCAACAAAACGGTTGCCTGGGCCGGTAATTTTATCTACTGCTGGGACAGTTTCTGTACCGTAAGCCAATGCCGCAACCGCTTGCGCGCCACCAATTGTAAAGACACGCGTTACGCCTGCCAGATATGCAGCCGCCAGTACCAATGGATTTAAATCACCATTCGGCGCAGGCACTACCATAATAATTTCAGGAACACCCGCCACATGTGCAGGCACTGCATTCATCAATACAGAAGATGGATAAGACGCCAGACCACCCGGTACATAAATCCCAACACGATCCAGTGGAGTCACTTTCTGACCGAGTGTATTTCCTAAAGCATCGACGTAGGTCCAGCCATCCTGTTTTTGTACCTGATGAAACTCACGCACGCGTACTGCAGCAAGCTCCAAAGCTTCGCGCACTTCAGTTGTTAAGCCCTCAAAGGCAGCTTGTAGTTGCTCTTGGCTTAACTCTAAATCTGAAAATTGATGTGCCGGATGTCGATCGAACTGTTGAGTGAGTTTAAGAACTTGAGCATCACCATGTTGACGAACATCAGCAATAATTTGGTCTACAGTTTTTAAAAGTTCAGGATCATTAACAGTTTCAAAAGCCAACAAGTCAGCAAATGCTTGCTTGAAGTTTTGATCTTGGGTCGATAAACGTCGCATCAATTTACCCATCAGGTTTGAATTCGAAGGCTTTAGTTTACCTGTTTTCCAGACTTTTGTCGGCAGCTATAGTGCTCTAGCCCTATGAGTTTTATTGGAAATAACTTTTGGTAAAATTGATGAAAGAATTTACATCGTATTTATGTTCAATCGAATAAAAAAACCGCCCTGAAAGGACGGCTTTTTTAAATAGCAAACTTAAGCCTGTTTGGCCTTTTCACGTTCTTCTACTGCTTTTTCAAGCTGTGCCAGAATCGGATTTAACAACGCTTGCTTACGCTTGAAGCTAGCTTTGTTTACGATTAAACGTGAAGACACTTTACAGATTTCTTCAAGTGGCTCTAAGCCATTGGCACGCAAAGTATTGCCTGTATCTACGACGTCAACAATGTAATCACCCAGACCAACCAGTGGTGCAAGTTCCATGGAGCCATACAGCTTGATCACATCCACTTGCTCACCCAGGCTGGCATAGTATTGACGGGTCAAATTCACGTACTTGGTCGCAATTTTTAAGCGACCTTTAGGACGTTGCATCCCCACCTTACCGGCGGTCATCAATTTACATACCGCAATTTTCAGGTCCAATGGTTCATAGACGTTTTGCGCACCATGTTCCATCAATACATCTTTACCGGCCACACCAATATCGGCTGCACCATTTTCAACATAAGTCGGTACATCTGAAGCACGTAAAATTAGAATACGAACCTGTTTATGCGTGGTCGGGAAAATCAGTTTACGAGATTTATCAGGATCTTCTAAAAGATTAATCCCTGCTGTTTCTAGCAAAGGTAAAGTCTCTTTTAAGATACGCCCCTTACTTAATGCCAAAGTTAAACCATGATCAAAATTGCCCATTACGTCAAAGTTTGGATCATCGTTTCTCATATCGCTCATTAATTTACTCGCTTAATTTGGGCACCTAAACTTTGTAACTTTGCTTCTACATCTTCATAGCCGCGGTCAATATGATAAATGCGGTCAATCAACGTTTCACCTTCAGCGGCAAGTGCTGCCAGCACCAAAGAGAATGAAGCACGTAAATCTGTTGCCATTACGGGTGCAGCTGAAAGTTTTTCTACACCAGTCACGACAGCATCATTACCTTCAACCTGAATATTGGCGCCCATACGTGCCAATTCAGGAACATGCATGAAACGATTTTCAAAAATCGTTTCAGAAATTGTCGAAAAGCCTTGAGCAATGGCATTCACAGCCATAATCTGGGCTTGCATATCAGTTGGAAATTCCGGATGTGGCAAGGTCTGGAAACTGACAGCTTTCGGACGTTTACCCAGCATATCCAGCTCAATCCAGTCATCACCACGGGTCACTTCTGCACCCATTTCTTCAAACTTGTCCAGCACCGCTTCCATCAGGGACGGATCAGTATGCGTGGTTTTGATACGACCACCAGTGATCGCTGCCGCTGCCAGATATGAACCAGTTTCAATCCGGTCAGCAACTACAGCATATTCACAGCCATGCAGACTTTCGACACCGGTCACAATTAAAGTATCGGTATCCAGACCTTCAATCTTGGCACCCATCTTGATCAGCATTTGCGCAAGATCAGTGATTTCAGGTTCACGTGCTGCATTGCGAATCGTGGTCACACCATCGGCCAACACGGCAGCCATCAGAATATTTTCTGTTCCACCTACAGTCACCATATCAAAAACGACTTCGCCACCTTTCAGGCGACCATCGACTTTGGCATGTACATAACCAGCTTCGACTTCAATCTCGGCACCTAAAGCTTCTAAAGCTTTCAAATGCTGATCGACAGGACGGGAGCCAATCGCACAACCGCCTGGCAAAGACACTTTTGCACTACCGTAGCGCGCCAACAAAGGCCCAAGCACCAAAATAGAAGCGCGCATAGTTTTTACGAGCTCATACGGTGCGAACTGGTTATCTAATGTAGACGTATCAGCAATGACTGTATCGCCTTCATAGGTCATGGTAATCCCAAGACCAGCAATCAGCTTCACCAACGTATTGACATCTTTTAGATTAGGAACATTTCTGAGCGTAATCGGGGTATCAGCCAGAATCATTGCTGCCAATAATGGAAGTGCTGCATTCTTTGCACCAGAAATGCGCACTTCACCTTCGAGCTTGATACCGCCCTGAATTAAAAATTTATCCATTAAATGATTAAGCTCCAAATAAGCTTGCTTTGCGCCATTCTTCTTTTGTCATCGCGCGAATCGTTACTGCGTGAACTGCACCACTGGCAATATGGGCATTGAGAGGAGCATAAACAGCTTGTTGGCGTGCAACTGGACGCTTACCTTCAAATTGATCATCCACAATACGGAGATCAAATTTTCCGCCCTGACCACTCACAGCAACATCCGCTTCTGGAAAAGCGGCTTCTAAAATTTCAGCGAGCTGTTCATTATTCATCACAAGACCTCTTATAGGACTAAGGGTGTAAAACGAGCCATTTTACTATAAATAGCAAAAATAATTCATGGATCCATACATTATATATATAAAAAAAAGAGGCTTTTAAAACCTCTTTTTCATCATTTGTCCTTTATAGGGCTAAAGGATGCTGCTGTAAATGCATTTCCCGGTATCGATCAATCTGCCGTTTGAGTTTTTCGGTTAATATTTTAATTGAAGTATACATATCATCTGCGGTGGCGTGAGCAAAAAATTCAATGCCCGGTAATCGGATAATAGCCTCTGCGATATGATTACTACTGCCCTTTCTAGAGCGTTTATCAATTTGATGATCTTTCGAGAGTTTCACTTGCATACTATTCACCTGATCCAGGTGCTTCGTCATCTGTGAAAACTTGGTTTTTATACTTTCTTCAATAGCTGGCGTAATCGATAAATGATGTCCACGAATTGTTATTTGCATAGTTCTATCCCTCACCTTCGTTAGGATTAGAAGAGTCACAATACAAAATAATTTAAATACAGCAACTTATAGATAAAATATCCGTATTTTAAGTCCTGAATCAAATCATTTTTACTGCTTCTCAAAAGAAAAAAAAGATTCATTATGCTGTCATAATGAATCTCTAGAATAGCCAGATTTCAAATTTTAGATCAAGACTTTTCGCTCAGAAGATGAAGGAATATGTAACGATTCACGATATTTCGCCACCGTACGTCGTGCCACATCAATGCCCTCATCTTTTAACATATTGGCAATTGCATTATCAGACAAAGGTTTACGGGCATTTTCTTCGGAAATCAGTTTTTTGATTTTGGCACGGATTGCAGTAGAAGATGCTTCACCACCTGAAGTAGTTCCGACATGACTCGAGAAGAAATATTTCAACTCGAACAATCCACGTGGGGTCAGCATATATTTATTGGTAGTTACACGCGAAACTGTAGATTCATGCAATTCGACTTCTTCAGCAATATCTCTTAAAACCAGAGGTTTCATGCCTTCTGCCCCAATTTCCAAGAACATTTTTTGATGCTCCACAATACAAGTCGCGACTTTCAATAATGTTTTATGCCGCTCATCGATACTTTTGATAAAGTTCTTCGCTTCAAGCATCTGATTACGCAGGTACTGATTATCATCGCTTTGATCTGCACGACGAATCATTTTGGCATAAAAAGAATTGACGCGTAACTTTGGCAGTACATCCGAGTTTAAATTGACTTGCCAGCAGTTATTCTTTTTCATCACCACGACATCTGGCACCTGATAATCTGATTCCTTGTTTTCAAATTCCAGCCCCGGGTGCGGTTTCAATGTTTTTAGCAAATCTACAGCACAGCGCAACTGCTCCGGATTTAAACCAGTCTGTTTGATCAGCTTAGGAAGCTCATTGGTAATCAACAATTCATAATGTTGCAGAAGTTTGATCGCATCATTTCGACAAGGCGTTGATGCAGGTAAATTATCAAGTTGAACCAATAGGCATTCTGCCAAGCTTCTAGAACCTACACCTACCGGATCCAAACGCTGGATATGCTTTAATACAACGGCAACCTCATCATCTTCAATTTCTTCTTCAGACCCCATAGAAGAGAGTAAATGTTGTACTGATGCAGTAATTTCACTCAACTCGGCATCTAAAAAACCTTTGTCGTCCAGAGAATCCACGATGCAATAAGCGATTAATTTATCAACCTGTGAAAAATTCAACAGATTAATTTGTTCTAGCATATATTCTTGCAGGCTCTGATGCCCTTGACGATTATCTTCACGCTCTTCGAACTCGGCTGCCCCCAGACTTGTAGGTTGATGGGTATAAACATCATCCCAATCAGTATCTACAGGTAAGTCATCAGGCAGATGATCGGCATTAAGTTCATTGGTTAGATCGTGATTTTCATTATTTGATTCAATTGTAGATAAGCTTTCAAGGGTAATTTGCTCTTCAACTTTTTCTAATAGAGGATTACTATCAAGTTGCAACTGAACTTCTTGTTCCAATTCCAGACTTGAAAGTTGTAATAGCCGAATTGCTTGCTGTAATTGTGGAGTTAATGACAGCGAGTTCGCAATTTTTATGCCCACTGATAATCTCATTGTTACCCCCTTAATAGAAAATCCCGTTTTATAAGCAATTTTTATGCCGTTTTATTTTTTATAACACAGATTTACCAAAAAACATACAAAATGGATTTTAAATTTCTAGCTTTTCGCGACTAATAATTGTTTAAATACTTAAATTTTCGCATAAAAAAATCCCCCTCTGCTAATGCGGAGGGGGACTTTCGAATAATGAGCTGGCGATGACTTACTCTCACATGGGTAACCCCACACTACCATCAGCGCTAAGAGGTTTCACTTCTGAGTTCGGGAA